>JBCCXA010000067.1 GCA_039192515.1 Verrucomicrobiota bacterium
GCCTGCTAAAAACCGCGCCTAGAAAAATTTTTCCTTAGCCGCCTGTGTGCCTAGAGCTAGCAGCTCCTGTCCCTAGCATTCATCGGAGAAAAACAACTTCCATCACTACGACTGCACCAGGGATGTTTATACCTATGTCAACCAAAACCCTTGGACATATTTTGATCCGACTGGACTACAAAAGAGTCGAGCAGGATGGAGAAATCCTGGGGCTGGTGGGCCAAGCCCGGTTGTAGATTTTTTCAAGCCTGCTGGCCTTGATCAAGCAGCTTTCTTTGCTAGACAACTAGCAGGTGGTAATCTTTCACCTGAAGCTACTTTTGTTGCTGGAGCTGGACTCATAGTCTCTGGGGCTGCTGCTGGTTTAGATACTCTCTCTCCCGGAGGAAAAATCGTGAAGGGTGGCAAATTAATCAAGAATGGAGTTGAAGCAGGTGTAGATGTCGCGACTAAAGCCGCAACTAAACAAGCTCAGAAAGCAACTGTTGATAAGGCTGCAGATGCTGGAGAGGCTGCTGCTAAGAATAGCGCAACTAAAGCGGCTAAATCATCTCCATTGTCTACCGCTAATCCTAAAGCTCGGAGTGGAGAGGTTGGTATGGATAACAATGCATTAATTAATGCGATGGAGGGTGATGGTGCAGCTAAGGCTGCTTTAGGCGGCAGGACTCCTGTGGTATCACCTCAAGCTGTAAAAGAATTTGCTACAGGGAGTAAAACTCAACGAGAAACTTTAGGATCTGCTGGCACTAGAAGAGAAAATGTCGGTAAACTAAGGGAGTTTTTAAAAGAAAACAATGGTAGAGTTGGAGTTGGAAGCACACCGCAAGGTAGACTTGAGTTACAAAGTAGAGGGATAAAAATAGATGATTCTGCTGTAATTGACTCTGGCCGCCGAAGTGGAGTGAAAACTTTGACACGTGATAAAAAATTATTAAAAAAAGCTCCTGATGAAACTGAGAAATTTTAATTATGAGTAATAATCAAAGTGCCTTATTTTTGGTTGAATACATGCAAGCACTTTCTGAAGAAGCATATACTGCAAATTGGATGACGGGCTTGGAGTACGCGCTTTGGTATGCAGTGAATAATGGCCCAATGTCATATGGAAGATTGATTATTAATCAGGATCATATAAATCGACTAGTTGAATTGTCTAATAAATGTGGAGGCTGGTTTGTATATGACGATGATCGTGAGGAAATATTCATTCCGCTTAATGAATGGGAAATTTTATATAAAAATAACTTTGATGAAAATAAAAAGTATATTACCGGATAAGTTATTTTTCGCCGAAAATGACATTCTTAAATCATCTCAATCCCCGCTGCGATGGGAGGAAAGAATAGCTGTCATGGTTTATGCTTGCTTTGGGAGACATTCGCACAACAGGCCAGTATGCCACATAGGCTCTTAGCGGCTGCTCTCCAGGGGGAGGCCTCCAGCCTTATCCCCTATAGTGACATGCCGGCGTATTGTGCGCGAGCCGTTGCCCACGGAAGTCTCCTGGCTCCCGCATAGACCACGCCAGCTTCCTCCCACGCACCCCCATAGTTGACTCACCTTCGCCAAGGCTCAGTTCGTTATGCTTAGAGTCATCCATGCCTGGTGTAGCGAGGACGTCCTGTCCTCGCTAAGAACCGCCCCTGACCCATCGTAGATATCATAGGTAGCTAGCTACGATATGTATGACTCTACCTACGATGGCAGCTTGCGCGCCAAACAAGTTGGCACTCGGCTGCTAGCCGCCCACAAACCCAAGTTTGCCTACCTTCGGCCAAACGGTTAGCACCCTCCGGGCTTCATGATAGATCTGCCTTTACAGGCAAGGTTTTGGCGCAGTGCGCATTTTCCTTTAGCAGCCTTTTCTGTGCGGGGGCTGCCAAAGGGAAAATATCAACTATATTTTTCTAACCTGTCTTTCCAATAGTAGGGTTTTTTGCGATGTGGTGCTATAGCCAGAATAATGATCTTTTCTTGGTAAATCATGTAGATAATGGAATAAGGATATTTTTTAAGATTTTGTCGTCTAGCTCCAACGTTATCTTCTGATCTGCGATATGGGTTAGAGATGAGTTTCTGTAGATAAAATTCAAATTCATTAAGGAATTTATCAGCAGTGTTTGAGGATTGTTCTGAATACTTAGAGGTGGCATCAACTAATTCTAGTCGAGCCTCGGAAAGAAATTGGAAAATCATGCTATTTTTTTATGATATCCCTAGCTTCTTTGAGCACTTCTTCTCCATCAAATAATTGAGCTTTGTCAGATTTAACTAAGTCAACACGTCTCTGAATTTCCTCGTCCCAGGCTTGCTGAATCTCTTCTTCAGAATCCTCAATACCATCGAGATCCTCAAGAAGTAAATTAACCAAAGAAATCTTCTCTTCTTGAGGAAGATTCATGACTTCTTTGGATATTTTTTCAAGTAATGGACTCATATTATTAAATGTACCATAGCTTATATTATCGGCAGTTTCCAGTAAGTAATTCAGCGTCATCACTCTTCTTGTCCATACAGATAATTAGGTGTGACACCCAGAATTTGGACCAACATTTTAATTTGATCCTCTCTCAAGGCAATAGTACGCCGCTCCCACAAGGTATAAGCAGTTTGGGTAATACCAAGTTGGCTAGCCATTTGATCTTGAGTTAGCCCTTTATTAGTTCTTGCTTTATAAAGGCGCTCACCAAAGGGTGGCCTAGAGTTTTTGGCTGGTCTTCCTGCGTTCATGATTACGATTGAAACCCATAATATTATGCGAATCTTCTAAAATGAAGGTATTTTTTCATTGCCAATTACGAGTATTACTCATATTAATTATGTGTAATAATCGTAATTAAGGAAAGGAATATAATGCCTCAAGACGATCAAGGAACCCGCTTAACCAAATTACTACTTCGTTTGTTAGAGTATACGCAGATTGAGTTTCAACAAAGTGAAGTGCTCAAGCAAATCATCAAGGACCTGGAATCAGAAAGAGATAGGAATACCGACTATGAACCAGGACAAAACTAAACGCTCCAAGAAAAACAAAAGGCTTAAACACATTTATGCGAAGCTTGTCGATTGGCTTATAGAATATGAAAACCAGCATCTAGACCAAGCAGATAAAATACACCAACTACTCATAGCTCTGGAAAAAGAGGTTAATTCATGAAGCTGCAAATTTCAGAAGAAACTCAGGAAGCCTTCATCGATCTAGAAGATCGCTTCTATCGACTTCGTGGCATGGAGAAGAATAACAACTTAGAAGTGCTCAAGCTTAATCTACGCATCAAAGCCAATGATCGAATTCATTTTGATACTCTTGATCTTTACAATGCTCGCGCTCGTAAATCCTTTGTTGCGGTCGCTTCTGATATCACTGGGGCTTTGAGAGAAGAAATTGAGAAGGATCTCACTACCATCATTGAACTCATTGAACCTCACCAGGAAGAGAGGTTAAAACAAAAGCTGCAAACTCTGGAACAAGCTCCCGAACTTTCAGCGGAACAGGAACAAGAAGCCCTAGCTTTCTTAAGAGATCCCAATCTCATCGAGAAAATCCAACAAGACTTTGATAAAGTCGGCTTAGTAGGGGAGAACACCAATAGACTTCTAGGTTATCTTATCACCATCTCTCGCAAGCTAGATAGACCACTGTCTGGCCAAATCATGGCACGTAGCGCCTCCGGCAAATCTTATCTTATGAATGCCTTGCTTTCCTTTGTCCCACCAGAAGACAAACACGTCATGACATCGCTCACAGCCCAAGCTCTCTTTTACATGCATGAAGAATCATTGAAAAACAAAGTCTTAGCCATTGCTGAAGATGAAGGCAGCACGCAGGCAACCTATCCTTTGAAGATTCTTGGTTCAGAAGGAGAACTAACTCTTGCCGTTACTGTGCGTGATCCTGACTCAGGTTTTCCTCAAACCAAGATAAGGAAGATCAAAGCCTCTGTTGCTCAACTCACCACTTCCACCAAACCCGAAATCGACTACGAACTGGGAACCAGATATTTGATTCTCACCGTCGATGAATCGCAAGAACAAACCAAAAAGATTCACGCCGCGCAAAGAGAGGCTGAAACCCTCAAGGGTCATTTCAAGAGAATCGACAAAGAAAAGATCCTTAACCTACATCACAATGTTCAAAGACTCCTCAAACCTTTAGCAGTGCATAATCCTTATGCCGATCAACTCAGTTTTCCAGATGATCAATTGAGGTTGCGGAGAGATAATCCCAAGTTCTTAGGACTTATACGAACCATTGCTTATCTCAGACAATATCAAAAGACAGTGGAATCCACCGAATACAAAGGCCGCAAGATTGAATACGTAGAAGTAGATAAAACAGATATTGAGATTGCTCACTCACTAGCTAAAGAATTCCTAGGCAGAACCCTTGATGAATTATCGCCACCCACACGATCCTTTCTCTTAGTTCTCGATGAAATGGTAGAATCCCTAGCGGAAGAGAAGAATCTCAAAAGACATGAGGTTCGCTTCACTCGAAAAGAGGCTAGAGAGTTTACCAAATGGGGCGTGATTCAAGTGAGAGAACATTTAGAAAGACTTGTGGAACTGGAATGGATCATCAGACATCGAATTGACGGTCCAGGAGCCCAATATTGTTATCAGCTCATTTATCAGGCTCAAGAATCTCAAGCATGGGATTTACCTCAGATTCAGGATGTCGGATCACGTCGGCCAGTTGTCGGTAAGAGAACCGTCAAGCGAAGAGCCTCACAATAAACAACTTAGATATCAAAACAACCACTTGTCGGAGATATTCCAGGAGGTAAAGACCAAATGTTTTACAAAGACCTACTCGAAGAAACCCTCAAAGACATCCGTAGCCAGAAAGACCCTCTTTGTGTAGGCTATCTGCTAGGTAGATACCTAGAACACCTGAAGGTTAGGAATTACACAGACCAAACTGTTTACTCAAAGGCTAAGACGCTCAGACAATTTCGCTATTACTGTGAGGAACTAGGTATTACTCAAGCTAGACAGGTGACAAGAGAAACGATTCTTAACTACCAAAGTCACCTCTATCACTACAAGAAAGCCGATGGCAAAGGACTTTCGGTTGGGACTCAGAAAAGCTGGCTCAGTATGGTGAGAAGCTTCTTTGGTTGGCTGACTAGGGAAGAGCATATTTCGCATAATCCGACTGCTAATATTGAAATGCCTAGAAAGGAATCAAGGCTTCCGAAAACAATCCTGAGTCACGATGAAGTGGAAGCGGTGATGAATGTGCCTAACGTCTCTAAGCCTATGGGAATACGAAATCGAGCTATTCTAGAATTTCTCTATTCGACAGGAGTGAGAAGAACCGAGCTTTGTACATTGAATCTAGGCGATATCGATGCTGTTCGTTCATTGGTTCGAGTCGAACAAGGGAAGGGTCATAAAGATCGATACGTGCCTATCGGCTCTAGAGCCTTGCAGTGGTTAGATAAATATCTGATAGAAGTCCGCCCAATTTTATTAGCTGAAGGCCCAGACGACTGTGAACAAGCACTATTTCTTAATGCTCAAGGGACAAGGATTAAGCCTAGTCGGATTACTCACCAAGTGAGTCAATGGATTGACAAAGCCGATATTGGCAAATCTGGCAGTTGTCATTTATTTAGACATAGTTTTGCCACAGGTCTGCTTGAAAACGGCTGCGATATAAGACATATTCAAGAGATGTTAGGTCATGAGCATCTAGAGACGACCCAGGTGTATACTCACGTCAGTTTACGTGAACTCCAACAAGCTCATGAGAAATGCCACCCGGCAAAAGTAAGGTAAACCATTTTTTAATAACTATCACAAATGTTTAATGATACCCCATGGAACAAAAGCGTCACAGAAGTAGAGGGTATGTGGTGGCCAGCGAACGTTGCAGCGAAAGGAAAAGGAATCAAAAAACTTAGACTGAATGGTAAACTAAGATTTGAACCTGGAGGAGCTTTGACTCTAAAGCTTTATGATCCCGATCATTATGGGCTAAGTTGGGGTGACAATATGATGCATGGTAACGTAGATACAACGTTATTTAGCACTAAGGTAACTTGTCTAGGCCTTTATAATCCATATCAGGAAGGGAAATATATAACTTTTAATATTAGCTATGTTTTAGAAGGTTTTCATCATCCTCTTAATAGAGACAATTGTATTAAGGAACTATCTTTTTCCTTACAGCATCTAAGTCAATGGGTTACAGATTCTGGCTTCATATTCAATCAAAAATTAGAAAATCAGACATTTACTATTAGTTATAAAGGCGAAAAGGGTAGTTGGTTAGAGTTGACAAAAGACTTTAAGTATAAAATATCTCGAAATGCATATTCACCCCACAAAGAGACTAATGAAGGCCTAGTTGAAGTTAGGGAAAAGATCTTATTCCATCTCAGATCTAACAAACCAGCGGCTATAGATAAATACTTAGATTTAGTGGGTGTTATTGTAGATTTTTTTACTTTATCTATGCTTGACTATTCGACGCCATATAATTTTCATGTTATTGGTGATATAAGAGACGAAGATCATAAAATAGATATATCACATGCTAATTTAATACGCCCCTATGCTATTTATAGTAAATTCAATTTTGGCTTGGATAGTGAAGTGTTTTTGTTTTCTGAAAAAGATATCATAGATGATAAATCAAGTATTTGTGATTATTTGAAGATATGGATAAATAATTACTCGGAGCTAAAAGTTCCTTTTTCTTTATATAAATCAGCATTGTATGAGGAGAATTTTGCAGAGACTAAATTTATTTTGTTGTCACAGGCTATTGAAACTTTTCATAGAAAAGTGAGAGGTGGTCATTACATCGATGAGTGTGATTATAAATCTGAAGTATTTAAACCCTTACTGGTAGCTGTCTCAAAAATTCAAAATGATAGCTTAAAAGAGTCACTAAAAAGCGCTTTGAAGTATGGTAATGAAATATCTTTGTGGAAGAGAATTACTGAGCTCATTGAGGAAAATAGAAGTATATTAGTGAATTATTTTAAATTACCTAAGAGGTCTAAGGATCTTGGTAGAGATATTGCTGATATCAGAAATTTTTTAACTCATTATAGTAGCGATAAAGTAATTAAACATGATTACATGGATTTCTATTCATATCTTCTAAAATGTATTTTAGAACTGAGTATTCTTAGACAAATTGGATTTAGTAGTTCTAAACTTGAAGCTATGACCGAGCGAAGCTTTGCGCTTAATTATTTGAAACTCAAGGCACCCAATGACTTGTATTTGTATGAAGAGGGTTAGTTGAGTCGCTAATACATCTGTCCTCCATCAAACATAATCGTCAATCTCCCCTCTAAGAAGTGGCACTGCTAGCTTCACCCATAACAACTCACGTGGTGATATCGTTGCGAAGACCAATGCTGGTGGAACGATTACCTATCAAGCTCAATACGAAGCCTTTGGAACACGCACCGAAGAATTTGGCTCTACCGAAGATCGCCAGAAGGCCAACTCCAAGGATGAAGACCCAACAGGTCTCCTTAACGAAGGC
>JBCCXA010000068.1 GCA_039192515.1 Verrucomicrobiota bacterium
CACTGAGCGTGCAAACGTAAACTCAGCCATATCTAAATTCCAGTTCCACATTAACAACATCCGAACCGAACGGATCAATGTGGAAGCCGCTAATAGCCGGATCAAGGATTTGGATGTTGCTGCTGAGACTGCGAACCTCTCTAAACAAAATATCCTCGTTCAGGCAAGTACGTCGATGCTAGCGCAAGCTAACTCATCTCAGCAGTCTGTCCTGCAGTTGCTAAGATAATAGATCACACTAATAGTGGCTTGAAATAGAATTTCGGGCACAAGAATGAAGGGGTCCTACCGAGTGGTAGGGCTCTTTTTTTGTGCAAATTTAATTGATTATTTTTCAAATTCTAAGAGTTGGCATGCCATGTGCATTTTATAGAAGGGTAATGATTATGAAAGGTAGCAGGAAAATAGGAAAAAAAGGCCCAATCAGCCTGAAAGAACCCTCTAATCAAGGGTTTAAGCCTACTAAGGAAGCAAAAAATGCTCTATTCAGAGTGGAAGAAAACTCCTCTCGTAGAGAAATTTTTCCCGCTAAACAATTATTTATAGCTGCAGGATGCGGCTTTCAACCCGCTGGAAGTTCCAGCCCGTTGCATGAAGCGACTCTAAAAAATAAAGGAGTATTATGGCAACAATAGGAACCAATGTGGGTGCATTAAATGCATCCTTCTTCTTAACTAGAAATAACGAAATGTTGGAACAGTCATTGAGGAAACTCTCCTCTGGTAGTAGACTTGCTGTTCCTTCCGACGACGCTGCAGGCGTTGCTGTAAGTGGTAAATTAGATGCCAATATCAGAAGACTCGTTGCCGCTGTTGAGGGCTCACAAAATGTCATTTCTTTTGCCCAAACAACGGATGGTTTTCTTAAAACAATCCAACAACAGCTCACTAGGATGTCTGAATTGGCCCAAAGAGCCACCAATGGCGCCTTTGGATCTTCCGACCGCGCGAACTATAACACTGAGTTCGCTACTGTTCGGGATCAGATTACCCAGTTATTAACAACAGCAAAATTCAATGGTGAATCACTATTTGAGAACTCAAGCATCTCTGTAGCTATTAATGCTCAAGGGGATACTGATACCTTTGCAAAAATTAATCTGCTCGATATCACTTCGCTTGGACTCAATGGCTCTACCATCAGCACAACAACCGCAGCAGGTTCAGCCATTACCGCGGTGAATACCGCTCTTAGCAGTATTACCACTCAACGTGCCGTGGTAAATGCGGCGATTTCTCGCTTCAACTTCCATATCACAAACATCAGAACTGAACGTATCAATGTGGAGGCCGCAAACAGTCGAATTAAAGATATAGATATTGCGGAAGAAACAACCAACTTATCTAGAAACCAGATTTTGCTACAAACTGCGACTTCGATGTTGGCACAAGCAAACGCTTCTCAGCAGTCTGTCTTGCAGCTACTACAATAAGGTATGATGGGGTAGTATGATTGTGGGCGCGAGGTTCTCTCGGATTCGGAACTGAGGGAGGGCTAGCGCTTAAAATCTAAATTAGTAACTTCTCATAGTTGCTTAATGGACGCTTGGATAGTAACCTTAACAGGTGACTAAACAATCAAATGACTCTGAGGATCCTAAGGAGGTTCGTAAAAGACTGGAAGAGGTTATTAAGGAATCACTGGGAGCGACGGGTTTTACCATTCCAATTAAGTCTGCAAAATTCACATCGAGTCATGAAGAAGACTCTAGTGCACTTCAAGGTCAAAAAGAGTCTTTTGATTTTCACTTTGATTACAAACCGCGCGACGTAAAAAAGTACCTAGATCGTTTTGTTATTGGTCAACAACAGGCAAAACGAGTTTTATCCATAGCCATTTGTGATCATTATAACTATGTTGCCACATTACAGCAAGGCGGAGGCATCAAACACTACCTCAAGCAAAATATTCTGATTCTCGGACCTACTGGTGTAGGAAAGACCTATCTCATCCGCTGTCTTGCTGATCTTATTGGGGTGCCATTTGTGAAAGCTGATGCCACAAAATTTAGTGAAACTGGTTATGTTGGGCAAGATGTTGATGATCTCGTTAGACAACTGGTGCAGCAGGCTGATGGCAATGTTGCTAAAGCAGAATGCGGCATTATCTATTTAGACGAAGTTGATAAACTGGCTTCGGTAGGAAGTTTTTCCGGACGAGACGTTAGTGGTCGTGGCGTACAAACAAATCTCCTGAAACTAATGGAAGAAACTGAGGTCCCCCTGCGAGCAGCTAACGATATGCAAGGCCAAATGGAAGCAGCATTCGAAGCTATGCAAGGCAAAAAGTCGAAAACCAAAACGATCAACACTCGAAGCATCCTTTTTATCGCCAGCGGCTCCTTCCCCAAATTACGTGAGATCATTGAACGCAGAGTGAGAGCCGGCGCTATGGGATTCCAGCCCGGTGGCACCATCGAGCGGGAAAATGGCGACGATTTTGATCAACTCACCACCAAGGATCTCATTGAATATGGCTTCGAAGCCGAATTTGCTGGCAGATTACCTGTTCGAGTAGCCTGTCTTCCTTTGAAAGCAGCCGATTTAGAGTCCATCTTAGAGCAATCAGAAGGATCTATCTTGACCCAATATAAATCGGCTTTTGATGCTTATAATATAAAACTCAGTTTCACTCAAGATGCTATCAAGCATGTAGCACTGAAAGCTTCAGAAGAAGAAACAGGGGCTAGAGCATTACTATCTGTTCTGGAAAAACTACTACGTGGCTTAAAGTATGAGCTACCTTCAACCCGATTATCTGAAGTCAAAATAGACAAAAGGTTTATTGAAGATCCAAACGAAATACTTGAAGAGTTATTGCGAAAGGCCCGTTTAATCGAAGGAGAGCAATATGAATCACTGCTCGAAGAGTTCTCTAAGCAGTTCCAAAAAAAGTATCAGCTTCAGCTTAAATTTACCTCAGAAGCTGCCCATGAATTAGTCAAAGAGGCTCATTCCAGCACTGAACGAACCTTTCTGGAGTTTTGCGAAGACAAGTTCAAAGACTTCCCCTATGGCTTGAAGCTCATTGCCAGGCATCGGGGAACAAATCAGTTTCTCATAGACCTTGAAGCTGCTCGTAATCCTGATAAGACACTCAGCGCTTGGGTAGTCGAATCTTACAAAGAAAGCGAAGCCAAAGAGGAAAAGGGAACTCCCTAAAACCTCTCGCTTGCTTTTTTATTTTTATTGAGAAAGTGGAATAAGAGCGGATAGACAAGTGTCCTCATACTTTGACCCGGGATACATCTTCCATAATAAAAATGAGATTCGATCTCCAGCTTTAAAAATTCTATTAGCAAAAGCATCAACATCTCTCAGTGAAAAGAGCTGTGGGTTCATGATGTCTTGAAGCTCTACCGTAAAAATATGTTCTCCGTTATAAAAGCAGGCAATCTGTTTCACCCTTGCATTTTTCTCCCATGTCTCAGGATTCCTAGCCAAGCCATTGATCACCAAGAACTCTCCATCAAATTTTTTGCTCTCATTGTCCGTAGTAGGCTCCTTTATTTTATATAGAATCTCCTCTCCTTTGCCTAATCCACTAACACCCTCTACCCATGCTGTGCTAGATAATGAGTCCACCAAGTTCGATACTTCGTAGCTAATTTCCCCAATAGGAGGGAGATGAGAGGATGCAGAAATTTCAAACAGACTAGAACATTCCATTTGATACTTTGCCAACCAGTCTATTAAGGCTATTCGATCTTCACTGGCACGAATAAGTGGAACGTTTTCTGCGTAGCTAACACTTAGCGAATTAACTAGTAATACAATAAATTTCAGAGCTAAAAATCTCATCGTTTATCTATGACGTCATCCTCAATTAATACGCTTGAGTCTATGCAGAGCAGACAAGTCCGCCTCCATATATAAAAATTTATCAATGCTCCTCATCTTAAGATAATCATTTCACAAATACCATATGCTATGCATAGTTACTTATTCTTGTTACGTTACTCATATACTAGAAAGAGTTTTTTAAACATAAAACTTATTTTAAGCTTTCGTTATGCTTATGATAAGTGATATAAAACATAATTGTTATGGCATACACGGCTTTAGATGTATTGCAGTCCATCGGGCAGTCACGTTCTACCTGCAATCTGGTAGTCGCCAGCAAAAATCATCGCATAGAAATTTGGATAATAGAAGGAATAGTATGCCGTTTAGACGGGTGTTCTGAGGAGGATTTAGCTTATTTCGTAGTCAGGCAGAATCCTTTTATATTTCTTAAGCCTATTAGTTCTGAACCTGAAAAAACCATGAATCTACCTCTAGAGACTCTGGTCATGGACATTGCTTACAGACATGATGACACCGCATTGCATAAATGCTCTCAGATAAAAGAAGTGATCCCCGAGAAGGCTGAGAAATTAGACTTATTCTTATCTGCAGTTGACAACACCATTAGCGTTAGTATGAACGAATATGTCCCTTCCAAAAAGATTGGCTTTAAAACCACCTCCTGTCTCAAAAATCACCACCCCGAAAAGCCACTACCCCTTATCTTCCATAATAATAAAAAAACCAGCATCCTTATTGGTAGAAGTAAGAAGTGCGATATTTTCTGTAGTCACCCCCTTATATCCAGAATTCACTGCTACATCACGTACAGTCATAAAGAAAAATCTTTCTTCGTCCAAGACCTTGATTCCAGCAATGGAACTTACTTAAACGACAAGAAACTCTTAAGCTCTAGCAGCTCTGCAAAGCAGAATGATACAGTACGAGTTGGTAATTGCAGCTTCACCCTCCAACTACAGAACGGGCTGAATGGTAACGGTAAGTCGAAAGACAAAACCATAAAGGGATCCAAAAGAGCTCTCAATCACTTGGATGAAAAAAAACCTGCGGACCCTTCAGGCACGCAGGTCAACCTAGTTCAAGCCGGCTAAAGTAGAAGAGAATCAAAGATCTGCGCAAGATCTTGTCCACAAGAAATAGAGCGCTTTTCAGGAGTATCGCATTGGGATACTTCTTCATCGACCCTCTTTTCCTTGTGGCTCAAATCTTCACCCATCTCCCTTGACCTTCCACTCCATCATCCGGGTTTAAATCAATAACGATAAGAACTCTGTTACTATTCGGATATTGAAACCGGGCTTTCTTGACTCTCGGTTTCATTGGGCATTGAAGTCTTAGCCACCGAATTCACATTGTACATGGAGCTCTCCCTGACCATCAACCCCGGAACCATCATTTTGTATTCCATCTTTTTCTCACTGCCATCACCCACTGCTTGAATCATTTCCAACAGTATACGGGCTGCTTCTCCAGCTGCTTCAAATATTGGCAATTTAATGGTTGTTAGTGCTGGCATAAAAAACGAGCTGTAATAATCACCAAAGCTTACCACAGAGACATCTTCAGGTATCTTCTTATTAGCATTGACTAAAGCTTCATAAACGCCACGCGCTACATGTTCATCATAAGAGATGATGGATGTAAAGTGATGACCTTCCTTGATGTGATTAGCCATAACATCCCGCACACGAGCTATGATAGACTCAGATGACTTCCTTTCCTCGGGGAATGAAAACTGACACATACTCGCATCTAAACCCATCTCTCCTGTCAAACGGATAAAAGCCTCTGCTCGACGATTTGAGGCTAACCGGCCCCAGTTTTCAGGACCTACCCACAATATATTTTTATGTCCCAAACCGTTGAGATGCTCTAAAGCCATCCTCACGCCTTCAGATTCATCAATAGATACATTGGAGAGCTGGCTTATACCAGGACGGTTAAATATCACGAGCGGCCCTTCAAATTGATGCAAGATTTCTAGATCTTCGACCTTCGGAATTACAGGGACTACAAGCCCGTCAATTCTTCGCTCCCTATAGAAGCGAATTCCCGACTCCAATACTTGCTCCGCGCTCTCTCCTCGCACCATAAGTGTTTCATAGCCGCTTGCCCGCGCTGTTGCATCAATGCCACTTATTAGTGTGCTCCATGACGGATCTAAAACGACTCCTTGAGTCTCATCCATATGGACCAATATTCCCAAGACCTTCGACTTCCCAGCCCTTAAGGATCCTGCTCGATGATTTCGATAATAGTTTAAGCGCTTTGCAGCCTCCTGCACCTCCTGGATACATTTGTTGCTAAAGCGGTTCGCTTTATGTGGTGAGTTTAAGATAATGCTTGCTGCTGCTATACTCACTCCTACTTCTGATGCTACGTCTTTTAGGCTTGCCATGGTTATATCCTCCCAAATTTGTTACTTATATGTTCATTTAATACTTGTAAATCAAGTTGAGCGATTAATTATCATTATTTTCTTAAAATGTGAAGCAAATCTTTTCAAATTTACTAAAAAATATTTTTTGAACTTTTAAATTCTTAATTGAATACCCGATCTCCACAAATAATAAATTTTCTTAAACTGCTTGTTTTGAAGGACTTACACAATGCTAAAGTTTTTGCCTGAGCTCGTCAACTACCTAGTTAATATTAACTCTCTAAAATAAAAAAATGAGGCATCAAAGCCAAGTCATGACATCAAACGCCTCATTTCTATGCAATTTTTCAGCTTAAAAGTTTCCGGTTCTATTAATAAATCCACTCCTTTGAAATGCTTTTCCTTAGGCTTAAAATAGAACAACTGAGCACTAGACCTAAGGCATTTTGAAGGCTTGATACCTGTTGCAAAGAGCATCCCATCAACCAACTTAGTCGCCAAGTTTCCAAGCAATAGCGGGAACTCCTGATGAGCTCTCGCTTCAAATAAAAAGGCACGAAGGCCCTCAACTGTTCTGAGTGCCGTTACCACAAGCAACCTAAACCAGCTCTCCTATCATGATGCATAAACACATTTTATACCTCAATAGCGAGCATCTAGTCACTCCTATTAATTTTAGGATACCGCCTTAATTGCGCTTCCAGCCAGCCCTCTTTACTCGATAACTCCTTAACCGCATCCTTTATACTCTCCGAGGTATGGAGATCCTAGGGATCCAAGTGTTCATAGATTTTTTGCCCTGATGGATCCCCCAATATTTAGACTGATTCAAGTATCTTCGTACGAGGCACGAATCTTTAGAGGCTTTCATCGGTGATGCCAGAGAATAGAAAGGTCTATGAAACACTGCTAGCAATCATGCATTAGAAAATTCACTGTTAAACTAATTATTCAAATAAACTTCCCGCGAGCTTACGCTCTGGGTATTAGCCTAGTTCAAGCATAGCTTGTCCGCCGTCTTGATTGCCCTGTAGCTTGATGTATCGGCGAATGATCTCTTCATTTATCCCAACAGTAGAAACAAAATAACCTTCCGACCAAATTCCATCCGTGCCCCAA
>JBCCXA010000069.1 GCA_039192515.1 Verrucomicrobiota bacterium
CGTTAGTTTGTAAGGAAATATACAATAGAAGCCAACCATCCACATAATTTTGAAGCATTAACAGAGCGATCGCCTATTTCCGAAAACTTAGTAAAAATGGCAGTAGTCTCTCCCCTATTAGATTTAGCTGGATTCTACAGCATTGACTATCAGATTCTAGATGAAACCAGCGTTGAAATTACTGCTGAAGAGAACGCGACAATTTATCGAGGGCGCATCGATATTTTGGTGATCAAAGACCAGTTTTGGTTAGCGGTTATCGAATCAAAACATAGTAAATTTTCTCTAATTAATGCCATTCCTCAAGCGCTTGCCTACATGCTAGGTTGTCCTAATCCAGAAAAACCGTGTTTGGTCTTGTAACCAATGGGAATGAATTTCATTTTCTAAAAGTGCTTCAGCAGCCCACTAAACAATATGGCCGTTCCAAACTGTTTTCGTTGAGAAATCCCGGTAATGATCTGTATGAAGTACTACAGGTATTGAAATCTATTGCAACGCTCGTTCCTGCATCATCTTAGGCAATACCAGAGGGATGTTTTGCAAATTACGGCATCAAAACCATGTAGTTAACTAAGTTGTTATGTAGCACAAAAGTACGAGCTGTTAGCCTATCAGGTAGTGATAGCAAAGATCTTCGGATTGCAAGTCACCTAATACTTTTACCAGCTTGCTTAGTAAACCTTACTTGGCTGCAAGAATGTGTTTGTGATGTGTCAGAAGAATACGGATCATGCCCGTTCTGTAGCAAAGTTCCTTATAGTAGTATCCTAAGTGACGAGAACTCCTTCAAGTAAGGGCAGATACTATCTGTACGCTTCAGTATGCAAAAGGGTGATCTGTAAAATTTTAGGATAGGAGACTTACTCAGAATATGGACGCACAAGCAATTGAAGACGCTCTAAATAGCTACGAGGAAGCAATTGCATCTTTTGAAGATGCAATCGATCAGCTATTTGAGGAGGAAGTATTATCTGCATCTAGTTTTCCAAAAGATTTACAGACATTCTCAGAGGGTAAACAACGTTCCCAAAAGAGTCATGAGGGCCAAACAATTGAGTTATCTTCTTTAAAAAATATCATTCACAGTTTTTTTCATCTCTTTACTCCCAAAAATACTGTGTTGAAAACTCAACCTCAAACACAGAATAGTAATGGTGAAAGTAGCATACTGGCCTCAAAGGTTATTGCAAAACGAAGGTCTCTACTGAAAAATTTTCGTAACATCAAGCAACCGGAACCTCAAAATGGAGAAGCTCAGGATGTTGATGAGTTTGAGTCGTATGCGGTTTCATATCATAAGCGATTCAAAGAGCTAGATAGTAGATTTCAATTGCAGTGTAGTCGGCTTTCAGGAATAGCGAGTTGGGCAAACTGGCAGCAAAATGGACTAGACTCTCGAGGAACTCCAGATCTCGATATGCTTGGAAAGCTCATGATTTTTTCTTTAACCATCGGTTTTCTTGCTGCAACTATTCCACGTCTTTTGTTAGGAGGTACTTTAATATCGAGCATTTTTACAGGAGTGCAGATTAGTTCCCTTTGGGTATTGAATCGTCAGTCGCTGACAGAACTTCGCAGTAGACGATGGTGGCGTGTGTCTATTTTAAGCTTAGCGATCAGTGTAGCGTTTTATTACCCTCTTCTTCCTATTCTTTCTAGATGGTTTGTCAATCAAGGTTCAAAGGCATATGGAGAAGCATATATTTTAGATAAAAGTTTGGTGAATGCAGAACAGAACTTCCAAAAAGCCGTTCATTTAAACCCTAATAATATTAGGGCCTATTTGTATCTTGGCAATGTTTATGAGGATTTGAATAAATTAGATTTGGCAGAAGAAGCATATCGGACTGCTGCTGCCGGAAGTGATCGTTTATCTGATGGTAATACAGCAGCTATAAGTAATGAGGCCAATGAAGCACTTAATAATCTAGCAAGAATTTATATCATAAGCGGTAAAACTGATGTTGCTATTGGTTGGTTATATACTTTACAAATAAGGGAGAGAGCAAAAGAAGAAGATGGTATGGCAAATGACTATCTTCTTTTCTCGATATCTAAGAATATAGGTTGGGCATATTTGTCACAAGAAGAACCGAATTATGTACTGGCGGAGAAGCACTTAGATCAGGCAACTCAATTTCTGCCCAAACTATTTCCACAAAGATTTGAAGATATATGGCCTGAGATACAAGCAATTCCCTACTGTTTTTTGGCTCAAGCATTGGAAAAACAAGGTAAATTGGAAGAGGCAAAAAATAACTGGAAAAAATTCAATGAAAAAATCGATCAATATGAAAAGGGATTAGTGGAAGGTGAAGTCTCTAATAGTAGAGTTGAGATTTTTGAGTGTTTAGGAAAGGCACAATCAGCATCTTAATTGATTCTAATTAATGGCTTATAACTTAAATAGAATGCCTCTAGCAAAATCATGGGGTTCTCCATTCCCCAGAATCTCATGTTAAAATATAAGCCAATTTACCTAAAAAAACATCATTCAGATTGTTTTTATGCCTAAGGCTAATATCACATCAAAAAGCGTTTCATCAGGTTAATCTATCAATTTTATTGAATGTCAATAGATTATCTAGTCTACTGGAATTATACTTTGCTGAAAGTTTATTGAGTTTGATTTTTTTGAATTTTTTAAAATTTTTATGATGATCCAGGTGGATAATATCCACTTTGCTGTCTAAGGATGAATCATAATTTAATTACTTCAGCACGTGAAGTGATTTTCTGTTATTAAGGGTGCCCAATGAACATATTAAAGAAGTCCAAAGCTCTGACATTTTCTCTAGGCTTGATCGCCAGTATAATCGCCACTTCTGCACCAAGCGCCTCTGCTCAAAATGAGATTATTCACGTCAATTCTGGTCGAGATAAAGTTTACTATCGTCCTGGAGGGATTGGGGATCGGAAAGTGCTGCTGAAAGGAGTGCATTTGAACTTTGGCGATGTGATTGAACTATCCCCACGTAGCTTTGTAAAAGCGGCATGTGCAAGTGGTGGCTATGGGATTTAGGGGGCCTCTGGAAGGTGCGAAGGAGCTTACGGTAGGGAATGAAAATTTTTGTCCTCCAGGTCCTAGATCAAATGTTCGCGGGGGGTTATGTGAAGATGTTGCATTGGCTCAAGAAATAACGACCGCAGGAATGCCATATATCATTAGTCCCCGAGGTTATGTTACGGCCTCACGGTTTAATGAGAGAGGTGTAGCTATTGATGAACCAAAACTTTTATTGCAATGGAGAGGTGTATCAAACGCAAAAGAATATCATCTTGAACTCATTGCCAAAGGCTGGGTTAGTGATAAGTATGTGGTTCCTGGCACAGAGACTCAGGCTGAATATCCATTCCCTAAGAATGAGGATATGGAGTCAGGAAATGATGCTTTAGAAGCCGATATGGCTTTAGAAAACGGCAATAAGTACGTATTGCGTGTAACGGCGGTAATCGATGGAGTTACAGAATCAGAATATCCCTCCTCTATCCCCCAAAAGGTACGTTTACTAGGTGATGAAAAAGATTATCTCCATCTGTATTTCAGGCGTTCTAACACGCAATCATTTGGTTTTGTATATCATAAACAATCTTCTTCTCCTGAATATTTTCCTAAACAAGACTTTAGAGATCAAGAGTTTTCTCCTGAAGAATTAGAATTCAGAGATACAATTTCTGAAGCTGAAAGAAACGATGAGGACAACCTGTTTCGAGCAATGCAATATTTTCAAGGAGGCTATTTCTCTCAATCATTGCAAACTTTGAAACAGATTACCCGTCAAGATGAATATTTAGACTATTTGCGTGGGGTCTCTGCGAGCAAAATAGGTTTATTAAAAGATGCAAAGGGGTATTATAGGCAAGTGAATAGGACGAATAACACCTATGCTCATGTTTCTCTTTATGCACATTTAGGGTTGTTATTTCTAGAAGTGATTGAACACTCAGAAGACAATCAAGGTAATCGATTACTACCTAGCTACATTAAAAACGATCTTCTTTCAAAACTTGAGAATGAAATTATCCCTCTGTATGAAGAAGTCGAAATAGAACTAACGTCTTTCGATTTTGCTAAAATTACATGGGAAATCGGAAAACTTTATAACCATTTAGACCGACAAGGAGAAGCAGAGAGCTATTTCACATCAGCTAAAGATGCTTTTCAAGAGATTAAAAAGGAATTAGACTCACTAGAGATAGACGCAGAGAGCAGGGAATATCAAGAAATGAGGAGCATATTAAATTGTTTGGATGCTGACATTCTTGAATTAGAATAGTTGTCTGTTCCTATTACTGCTTGTGGCCCATATCAAGCTGTGACAGCATTATCGGTGTTGTGAGGAGCTTCACGACCTACAACACCGATAAAGAATAAGTCCTTTTTGTAAGGCATTAACTTTTCAGCAAGTTTGAGGAAGCATTTTGTGTCTCCACTACCATTGTCTTGCTTGGCCTTAAACCAAGAAACAAAACCGCTAATTATCTATGAATTACCAAGGACTACTAACAATTGTAAAGGCAGCCCAATGGTATGGTTCAGAAAGGTCAGGATAGCTATCAAATTTCTTTAAAGGCTCTGCAAGCTCATCTGAAATAATTATATCTGCATCTAGTCCCAATGCACCTCCCGCATCAAGAATCAAATACCCTTCTTCGGAAAATCTGATTTCCTTTTTGAGCATGGCCACTTGGACACGTCGCAAAGCTTCTGAACGTATTTTATGATTGTCATCTAAAACAACAGAATCAGTTTGCCCATCTTGTGCAGAACCATATAGTACATCCAGCGCATGATAAAAACCAATCATTAACGCAAGTGTTGATACATCATTCACTTTCCACAGACTAGCTAGACCTGACTTGACACCGGCTTGCGTTGCAAAACCTGCAAACCCTAATTCTGCCTTGCTATTGTTGTCTCCCTGAGCCGTTTCGCAAGAACTCAATACTAACAACTCAATAAGATCGTTAGACCCTGATACGACCGTAGGAAGGAGGTCTAAATGCAAGCGATCCACCCCATCTTCTTCGGGCCATAGCCGAATAAATGATTCTGAAGGTTCCCCTTCCTGAAATTCACTGTGTGTTGCAATATGCACGATAGCAGGACGTTTTCGATCTAAAATCGCGATTTGACGTTGAAGATTTGTTAAAGTGAAGTCTTCATTGAAGACAAAAGTCTCCATATCATCTGTCTCGTTGTCAACAGAGCTCCAAATATTAGTAATGGTTTCTAGTTCAGAAGAAACTGCAGGTAAAGTTGGCGGTGGAGAAGCGTTTCTCCACCGAGAACTATTTGTATCATCAACCTGAAAATCAGCTCCCATAGCTAAAAGCTGAGTGCTTTCCGGATATAGTGGCGTATATTCTGCATCTACTAAACTAAAACTGGGTAAGATACCAACACTAAACCGTTCAATTAGATAATGGCCTCCTTGGTCATCTCGTATCCGTTTCTCTAACGTATCACTTCGTTGATTTGAAGTTTGTTCCGGATTATTTGTAGAGATATTATTACTGTCGTGGCCCGGAATAAAGCCTTCACATTCAGATGGAATATACATTGCCGACAAAGGTAATGTTCTAAGCCCTTCATCCATAATAAAGGCTAGGTTGTCAATATTTAGAACATCCAAATCTTCTTTAACTTCTCCTAAAAGAGAACAGAATAGCTGGGCACCTGCTATGCGAAAGTCACTACCGCTTTCTAAGAGAGGTCTTCGAAAGTCTCCTAATATTTCTTGAAGGTCTGTATCAGTTGTTTGTGATCGCCTGACGATGGGTTCTCTATACTCATCAGGCGTTATCATCACAACCTGAAGCGGCACATTTTCTGTTGCCTTATCATTAGCATCAGATGGTTTCGAATAGGCCC
Source organism: Verrucomicrobiota bacterium (assembly GCA_039192515.1). Lineage (NCBI taxonomy): Bacteria > Pseudomonadati > Verrucomicrobiota > Verrucomicrobiota bacterium. The sequence continues at coordinate 5,879 of JBCCXA010000069.1, forward strand.
AAGGAAGTTGATCAACGGCTGCCCCTTCTAGTGAAAGGTCTGAACCAAATGAATACCATTGAGTAGAACCGTCAACAAGCGGGTCATCAGTAACATACTCAGGACGAACGTAGAATGCGTAAATGACAGCAGTTCTAACCCCTGTTTTTTCTTCAATAGACTGTAGTGCGTCTCTAGCATCTTTTAGGGACTTAATGCGGACATCATCTAGGCCAAAATAGTCCACGTATTGCTTAGTGAAGCCTTCTTCTAACAGACTTATCAGATCTTCGTCTAGGGGAGTAATCTCAGGAGAGGGAGGCGTTTCACAAACAGGCGGACATTTTTGGGTAGCAGAGGAAGTTCTTATGATGATATTGTCATTTTCAGTTTCAAATAAACCTGCGAAGCTTGCCGTGGGATTGATTTCGTCTCTACCACTGACGATGGATCCTGTCGTGCCGTTGATTAAGTCGGTATCTGGAGCCAAGACATCAAAGGTAATATCTTGGGGGCCACCGCCATGATCAATTCGAATGATGCCGCTATCATCACCGCCTGTGGCATTAATGCTACTGGTGGTGCCATCAATGGTGTTGGTGGTACGGAAGAGGATATTTGTATCAACTGTAATATTGCCTCCATTTCCACTCATCGACTGAGTATCAATGGAGGAAACCTGGAAAGTTCCGCTTAGATCGTCTAACTCTGTGGTGTCTAGGTCCTCAACAGTCAACTCTAAGGACACATCGCCACCTGTGCCCGTCCCTGCGCTGGCATCAATCGTATCCGTTTGCAGAATTTCGGTAGCAGCTATTCGAATGTCGCCGCCATCCTCACCGCCAGATGAATTAATCGATCCTGTTTGGATAGTGGTAAGGAGCTCGTCGTCATTTGGGGGAATATTAATGTTGCCACCATTGGTCGCACCCGATGAATCGATCGCCCCTACATCCACAGTAGGAGCATTGAGGGCGATCGCCCCCCCACTCCCACTCTCAGATGACGAATCCAACTGCGTCGCTTGAATCGACGTTCGAGAATTGAGCGTAATGTGTCCGCCTTCGGTGGCGATCGCATCTACCGTAAGCGCCCCCCTAGTTGTAACCTCCACATCCCCACCACTGTCAGCGTCATCAGTGTTTCGAAGACCTCGCCTGGACGTTGTTGTATCAAGGTCACTTTGGCTGGTATCTAAGGTTGCAAGATCAAGAGCTGCAGCAGACGTAACCTCAATCGAAATATTCC
>JBCCXA010000070.1 GCA_039192515.1 Verrucomicrobiota bacterium
GCACTCCCCATCGGATATTACTTAATGAAAAGTTGGTTTGAGAGCTTTTCATACAGAATAGGTTTGGAACCAATTTATTTCATCTTAGCCGGTGCTTTAATATTGGCTTTGGCATGGCTCACCATTATCTCTCAGACAGCCAGATCAGCCAATATGAAGGTAACTGAGAGTTTGAAAGGGGAGTAATTTGTCTGAATTAGGCGCTTAATAAGCACGTCACAGTCCAGTTTTGCTGACCACCCGCCGCTGCGGTGGAGAATTTGCGTCAGTTGCTATGCACGTAATTGGCGGCAAATAGGCAGGGTTAATTATCATAACGTCCCTGCGTTACCTGCCTTTGCTGAAAGGAGTTCGGCTCCTGCAGGCAGGTGTTACTTACTTAGTGTCGGTTCGAGGGGCGGGATTAATAGTTTAGGAGCTGACGGCCAGTTAGCCCTCAAACATTAATTAAGAACGTACTCATCATCTCTTAGTGGGAACGAGCACTCTTTCAGCTTTAGGTAAGGGTAGAGGGTTAGCAAAAGGCGAATGTGTGGGTTTTATCTATAATCTTTTCACAGACTTCCTAAATTGGCTTGGAGTTAACCCTGTCTTCTTTTTGAATGCGGTATTAAAGACTGATTTTGAAGCAAAACCGGATGCCAACATGATTTGCTCTATGGTTAGATTTATAGCTGATGGCTCTTGCAATAACAGTATACTTTCGTTTACACGAAAGTCAATTAGATACTGGTTAAAATTCTTCTTTACTACCTTATTCAGATAGGCCGACAACTCATTTACTGGTATGTTAATCCTATCTGCAACCATAGAGGCTGATAAATCTATGTTCGTGTAAATTTTTTCAACGGTAAAAGCATTGTGAAGCTCATAAGATATGGCATTAATAAGGCTACTCGGTAGAAAATTCTTTCGATTTTCAATTTTAAGTGTTTTGGGTACGGCAATGATCTGAACTAAAAAATAGGATAATCCTATCGTGAGAATCATTTCAGCGATCACAAACATCATCCATGAAGTTGCCTCGCTAATAAAGCTCAATTGCTCATGAAGAACCACTTCTGCTAGCCATAGCAAATTCCAGCAGATCATTGAAAAGATCACGACTTTGAATGACTTTCTTTCCGCCCTAAAAAGTGTAAAAGTCAGTAATACCAGCCAAGCTGTTTTGATAATGTCAAAAATCATCCCCAAGCTTGATTGAAAATAATAGATTAGCACCAGGTTCAGAGGAAGTATAAGAAAGGCAGGGACGAATAATAAAATATCGCGTTTCGAGGGAGTCCCCAAGCGAACGGGAGCCCGTACAAATAAAACCCAACTCGTGAGCATTCCCATTTCAAATGCTCCTATGGCAGCACGATAGATATCAAGGACAGGTCGGGTCAGTATAGTAGCTATCCAAGAGGTATAGTTAAGGATACCGTATAAATCTGTCGCCAACTTAATGTAGAAAAAAAGTAAAAGCCAAAATATGACAGGTGAGTTACGATCAAACTTTATTCGTAGATAAATTACGAATAATACAGAGAGAAAAAGCTGCATTATTTCAGTGAAACTCTTTAACCAGTAGAAGTCGATCATGGGGTGCAAATAAATTCGTTCTGATTTTATTTTCAGAACGATATCATCACTATTTCTACGAATTATTGCATCAAGATTGATTCGAAATGAACTACAAAATTCATATATATCAACTAATAGGCACAAATAAACTTGCATTTTCTATGTCAGTCATTCTGGCAATTGGTTTAATCATTATGGCTAGCATAGAAGGCGGACTGGATAAAACCATTTTGTATTTGCTCACAATGGCTGCATGTTTTCTTTTATCAGAATTCATCTATTTCACAGGAAAAGTAAGTTTGAAGCCATGGAAAATTACACACCCCAGGCAGGAGCTTCTTGTCACTTTTGGTGTGGTGCTGGCAGGTATAGGACTTCTTATTTACTGGTTTTTGATTATCGACCAATCCCATGCAAGTCAAATGACAAAAACAATAACAATGATCTTGCGATTGCTTTTCATCTTTCCTGTTTTTCTTCTTGTATACTTTTTAGCTATTAAAAAATACAAGCCTCTTACCATCGGAATATGGAGCTTCAAATACTGGTTTATCAGTCTTCCGCTGATTGTGTTGATAGGAGGTGTTGCTTATTTAGGCTTCCCGGACGGAATGATTCAAGAATTCACCATTCAACAATTCATATTTTTAGGGTTTTTGACAGCTGCCATTCCTGAAGAAATAGCCCGAACGCTGTTTCAGTCCCGACTTGGCAGAGTTATCCATCATAAGGGGATGGCCTGGTTTATCGTATCATTTATTTGGGCACTACAGCATATTCCCCTATTCGCCTTTAAATCAAATGGAGATTTATATGGTGCCACGATAGGGGCATTAGGCATCCTTCCGATTGGTCTGCTTTGGGGCTACCTCAACGAACGCTACAGATCAATAATCCCATCAGTGCTGATCCATGGTACCAATATTTGGGGATTAAACAACATCTTTTAAAATCACTTCAGATGCACTTATATATTCAGTGAATTTACTTGGGTTGGTTTTCATTAAAAACTTCATCAAAGCGAAACTGGAATTTGCTCTAACATAAAATCTTTACCGATATACAACTGCCCACGCACAACCCAACGCTGAGTTATATATCTGATTGTATATTAACTACGCGCTGATTGATGATTTATACAGCTGTGCGCCTGGACGCGAATTCCTGATATTTGTTATATAATGTCATTGTGTTATGAACGTTTTTTAATAATTAAGCTTTTAGTAAGGAATAGTCAGAATAATATTTTGATTCATCGTAAAATTCTTGGTTTGTCACTATAGCAAAAGCCTGTTTAACCAGCTTATTGGCCACAGCTATTAAGACTAACTTTTTAGCTTTTCCGTTCTGGATGAGTCTGTGATACATGTCATGACACGCCTTGTTATACTGGATGGCTCACCATGAGGCCACATATAGCATTGATCGAAGCCGGTTGCTGCCCATTTTAGTAATATGACCTTTTCCTATCACACTCAAGCCAGACTGGTAGATACGAGGACAAATTCCTATATAAGAAGCTAATTGCTTACTATTGGCAAACTTAGTGAAGCCATTAGTGATGACTAACAGGGTTATTCCCGTCTTCATACCTATACCAGGAATACTCGTAATTAAAGCCAACTGCTTACTAAAATGCTGCTCTGCTTTTTGGAGTAAGCCCTGCTCAGGTTGCTGGATTTTGTCATCTAGTCGCTTAATAAAAAAACTAAGCGTATCCCCATCACTTCCTTACTTTGAAAGGGTTGAACAAGGACCGATTCTAGTTGATTCTTTAAGCATCCTATCTTGTTTCTCTAACAGATTCATGGTAGCCTGAAGCTGAGCTATTTCATGCAATACTGGATTTAGCGGGGACCATAACTTCGGCTCTTCCTTTTCAGCATACATGGCAATAAGCTTAGCATCAGCCTTATCTGTCTTAGCTCGGATCATACGCATTTGACTAAATCGCTTTATTACCAGTGGATTAATCACACTTACCTCAGAGCCCTGCTGATAAAGGTATACGGCCAAACCCAGATAATAAGGCCCAGTGGCTTCCATCACACAATGGACAGCTCTATCCTTTATCGTATCTACGAACTTCCTATAGCCCTGATATTCATTTTTAAACTTAAAGCTGCGGCCTTGGCAGTAGCCATCAAACGAGGTCTTTGAAACATCAATCCCACAATAAACGACTTTGGTGTCAGCATCTTTCATGTTAATTTTATTTTGGAGTTAATGCAGAAGAAAAACTGTTATCCTTTATCAATCCTAGATGCAGGCTCGTAGCCTAATGAACTGTTCAAAGTGGTGACAGAAAGAAAGGGGGACTAGCATCTCGCACGATCTATGAGATCAATGACTTAATTAATCTTACTCCCTTTCTTTTCTTCTGTAATTGCAACTACAAAATATTATTCTGGCCTACACGTCAGACTCAAACATAGGATAACGAGCTTACATGGTGGCTTGTGCTATGAGCCAACAGAGCGGGCCTGCCTGCACGTAGCCGTTTCGGCAAAAGCAGGTTGGCCTGCAAGTGTTTTAAAGGCAAACCTGCCTGTCGGTAGGCAGGTTCCTAATCGCTGAGAATCGTATATTTGAAATCAAACAGACCCAAGAATCATTGCCCATGCAACCATTACCTTCCCGATGATGTCTTTCTGCAAATTAACGTTATGTCTATTTCTTATCGAGTATCATTGATCATGCTATTGGGCATACTGCTGACCACTGAAGCCACTGCCCAAAAAGAACCTCTATCTCCCGAACTCAAAGCCGTTGATGAACTGGTTCAATGGCAAAAAGAGTCTTTTGATGCGCCAGGCATAGCGGTCGGGATTATAAAAAACGGAGAGGTTTACTATGCTAGTGCGCATGGAGTGCAAGGTGTAGTAACGCAAACCCCACTTACCACCAAATCGCTGTTTCACATGGCCTCAGTGTCAAAGCCTTTTGTGGCTACGGCCATAGTACAGTTGATGGAGCAGGGCAAACTCAAGCTGGAAGATAAACTCACCGATCACCTGCCTTACTTCATCATGGCAGACAAGCGCTACAAGAAGATTACTTTAGCCCATATGCTCAACCATTCTTCGGGCATCCCTAATGTGGAGGATTATGAATGGGACAAGCCACAGTATGATGAAGGAGCTGCCGAACGCTATTCCAGAACCTTTACAGAAGCGAAGCTAGACTTCAGGCCAGGTAAAAGATTCTCCTATAGCAATGCTGCTTTTGATATCCTCTGCGATGTTATTGCCAAAGCTTCAGGTATGACCTTCGAAGACTACACCCAGCAGTATATTTTTGAGCCGGTGGGTATGGTGAACAGTACCTTCTATAAGCCTGATGTCCCTGAAGCACTGGCTACCCAACCTCATGTTTTAGGTGAAGACCTGAGCAGGGTGGTCAGTGAGGTATATCCTTATAACCGAAGGCACGCCGGTAGTTCTACTTTACACTCTAATGTAGTGGACATGATGCTTTGGGCAAAAGTCAACCTGAACAAAGGCAGCATCAATGGAAAAAGAATCTACCAGGAGAGCTCCTATGATCTCCTGACTACCGCTCAGGTTCAGATAAACGATAAAAGAAGTGTGGGCTTAAGTTGGTTCCTCGGTAGTATGAAAGATTCCAGATTGATCTACCACACCGGTGAAGACCTAGGCTACAGCTCCGCCTTTGCCTTCCTTCCTGAGACCAAATCCGCCTTGGTGGCCATGGTGAATATCGATGGCTACAAGCATAATGCCGCTGGCATCATTATGGCCAATGCCCTGTTTGGTGATTCGCTTGCCTTGAAGGTACCTGTTCATTACAAGTTAAAGGACTACATCTTCGAGGAGGGTATGGAAAAAGTGAAGGAGGTTTACTACGAAGAACGGAACAGAGAGCCTCAGCGATATCTAACTGACCCCAAATACTTTGATGACCTGGGTTACTTGTTGATGGACCGAGGTAATCCAGAAAAAGCCCTGGAATGCTTTCAGTTTCTGGTTGAGCTGGAGCCTGAATATGCCGGCTGGTACGACAGTGTAGGCGATGCCTATGTAGCTTTAGATAAAACCGATTTGGCCATTACATGGTATAAGAAGGCATTAGAGATCAAACCTAAGCAGCAATTCACCATCGATAAATTAGAGAAGTTATTGAAGAAGTAGCGCTTGGATGTTCAAACCCCTTTGAACCGTACAGTACAGCTTTGTTATATAATCCCGAATCAAGTTCGGGACAAGTGCCCTGGGCCTGCCCCGTTGCAGTGAAACGGATAACGGGGTTATGCCTGTCCACCGAAATATAATGAAAGTGGATTACTTAGCCCTGGTTGAGCGTTGGTCCGGTCCTGACCTTAGCGTCAGGAGTTCTTGCCCGACCTTTGGCGGGAATTGTTACGTGGCTCTTTTCATATGTTCTCTTTCTTTAGTGCCTAAATGTTTTTAACCTTAAGAGCGAGAGGGAAGACTGCGTGAATGACAAATGTGTGATTAATTTGTTTCTTTATATATTACAAGAAATATATCATACTATGAGAATTCTAAAGCATACCTTTCTCCTGAGTATCCTTTGTCTTTACTCTTGTAGCCAAACTTCAGAAAATACGAACGAACTTGAAGACACTCAGGTAAGTGAGGAATCTCTGGAAGTGAGCAATGAAACAGACCCCTTAGTCAAATACGAAAGGGAAATCAAGGAAACACTTTTTCAGCATTTTAGAGCTCAGGTGGATGGCCTAAATCGCTATCGATATGTCAAACACGAAGACATTAGCCTTTCTGGAGACAAGGTCATATATATCTTAGTTACGTTGCCCGAATCAGAGGTTTACAGGTACAATTCCGTGCGAGAGGAGATGACTTCGTCCTTAGTTCCCGTGCTTGATAGTAAGACTTCATTAACCAATGTAAATGACGATTCTATTCGAATTGAAGGCCAAGCCACCATAAAGGACGTGATCCAAACTAATCTTGAAAAAGAAGTGGTTTCCTTAAAAATTGAATTTCAGGGCCAATGGAAAAGCAGTTCAGTGAATTTGTCGCCGTATGGAGAGCAGGATAGAAGTATTCTTTACGATGGTTTTGATGCTGAACTTATTGTGGATGTAGCAGAACCGCGAATTTACAACAGAGATGAGCTATACCTTAAAGCACGAATTTTTGAGCTCAGTAAAGAAGATCTTTCTGGTTTTTCTAAAGATGAACTGGCCTATTTTAGGAATGAGCTATTTGCGACGCATCGCCCTCATGGTCGCTTCCATCGGCGTGCTTTTGTTCAAGCTTCGCCGAAAAGCCGCGTATTCCTGAACGCTGTGCGGTTGGTTGACCAATGACGGTTCTTGCCGTGTGCCAC
>JBCCXA010000071.1 GCA_039192515.1 Verrucomicrobiota bacterium
AACCCTGCTGCGGTGGACGCATCTAAAGACCGCACCTCACATTCCAGTCGGTCGGTGAGGTGCTCCGCTAACGCTACAGCGCCTCCGGCTAAGACAATGAGGCAGTCCGATGAGGCCGCTTCCTGTGGGGATACAACCGCTTGCGCTTTCCAATGAGTCGTGTAATACTGTAGCTCAAAGGCTTCCTCCTCTTTTGATGGAAGACCATCCATGGGTAAGGTGACGAACTCTTTAAAGGAAAGCAACACCTCTCCTTCTTCTGACAACAGGTCAATATCATATTTGGTGATCTTCTCACCAGATGGAGCGCTGTTGCTCTTTCTGGCGTAGGCCCAGCAAGCTGTATCTACTGCTCCATAAAGATTGACTTCCTTCACACTGAAAGGAAGGGATAAAACGCTTTCTTCTATAGCTAATCCTAACCCCATACACGTCTGTAAGGCACTGTCCAGAATGCCGGGTTGCAACACGTACCCTTCTTCTTTAGGTAACCTAAGCCTGCTTAAGGCCTCGTTATCATCGTAATAGAGGGTGGCTATTCCCTGGAAGGTCATGCCGTAATCTAGGCCCAACTCCCGGAATGATGCATAACAGGCTTTACCGGTCTTCTCACATGAGAGGCGAGCCTGCAAGGCCGCGATATCGATCGCTTCAGTAGGAGTGTATGCTTGCGTGCTTAACCAACCCTGGCTGTGGACCACTTCTTCGGTTACCTTACCATTCAGACCTTCTTCGGAAGGTAAGCTGTACACTTCATAGCCCAACCTTTCACCTTCTTCATAGATACTGATCTGAACGGTCTGGGCCTGACCATTGACACGGACAGGACGCAGCCAGGTGATGTCTTTGAGTTGGGTGATCTCTTGTTCGAGTGATCTTGTCCCCGCTTCTCTGGCGAGTTCCAAGTACACTACTCCAGGCAATACTTTCGCGCCTCGTACTTTGTGGTCAGATAGAAACGATTCTGTGCCAGTATACATACTGGTAAATCGCTGCTCTTGTAAATTGGAATCATTGCGGTGCAAGAGCGGGTGGAGCCACAGGTTCTTTTTTGAAGGGAGAGTAAAGCGTTCATCATGCTCTACAGGTATCCAATACCGCTCCCGCGCAAACGGATACGTCGGTACACTGATCTTGTTCGGCTTCTGATCTTCTGCATACAACAAGTTCCAGTCTATCTCTACACCCTTCACCCAAAGTTGAGCAAGGCTTTCACCTTCTTTATTAGCTAGAGCTTCACGCAAATAGGCTTTCCCAGCTTTCCCTTTCAGCACAAAATCACCACTGTCTTTTTTGATGTTGCTAATGAGAAAATCTTTCCTGTCTCCTTTTTGGTATTCGGCTAACTGCCTTTGAAGTTCTTCCAGATTATTGACCAACAATGCTAACCTGCATTCCATCGCTTCCCGGCTAACCTGTAAGGTGTAGGCGAGGTCCGATAGGCGCAGCTGTTCGCTCTTTAATAAGTTATCCAGGTATCTGGACAGGTTTTGCACTACCTCCCCCAACTGCTCTTCGTTCTTTGCCGATAAAGGAATAACAAACGGCCCCGCCAGCTTCAATGCCTCATTTTTAATCCCTGATTTATCCCAGTACTCTTCGATGATCACATGTGCATTGCTGCCTCCCGCTCCAAAACTGCTCACCCCCGCCATCCGGGGCTTGCCGTCTTCCGTCTCCCAGTCTTCCAACCTCTGCTGTACCCGGAACGGCGTCTTCCTAAAATCAATGTTCGGATTCAACGTCCCAGAATGTAAACTCGGGACTAATTGCCCGTGCTTCAGCTGCAACAACACCTTAGTTAACCCCCCAATCCCCGCCGCCGACTCCGCATGTCCGATGTTGCTCTTCAAACTACCAATCGAACACCATTGCTCCTCTCTATCACTGTTTCCTCTCCTAAAGGCTTTGCTCAGTCCCGCGATCTCAATCGGGTCTCCCAAACTCGTGCCCGTGCCATGTGCCTCAAGGTAACTGATCTCCCCTGCTTGTACCCCCGCCCGCTCCATCGCCTCTCCAATCACTGCCGCCTGGGCTCTCGGGGTGAGGAACATACGATCGAGTATCCACATCAGCTAACGGCAAGCTTCGGTTTCCGTAAGGTCATATGGCAGAGTGAAAAAGGAGAACTGTCCTTACTTCCTGTACTTCGCTACGGCCTGTTACACAAGTCCAGTGATAACAGTGCGTTGACCATCAAGCCGTTCAGCGTAGGTCTTACTATTGGGTACGGGTTGAGGTAGTATTTCAAGAAAGGTTGAGAAGCTTTCAAAACTAGTCTTTCTGTAGTGTGAGTGGAGACATCCGATATTTTGGAAATATCGGATGTCTTTCGTTAGGACAACAAATCCCTTATTTATAAGCAACCATATCCCTCTTTTCCGCATCTACCTGTCAGTTCACAACAGACAAAACACTGGTATTTTTGTTAAACTCAAAGAACACAACTTGATATGAAAAAGCTAATCACACTTCTCACCATTATCATATTTACCTTCGGTCATCAAACGACAGCAGCAGACGGAGTGAATGATGACATCATTCAGACTTTGCTGGACGTGAAGCTCATGGATGACGAGCTTAGAAAAGAGCAAAGCAATGTCGATGAAGGAGTACTCATCATCGATCTCGCCAATTCCGATACTCCCATCTCTGCATCTAAGTTTGATAAGCCTGTTCAGTTAATTGAAGGCCCGGAGGAAGCCAATGGAAGGCCGTACATCATGATCAATGACTTAACGATAAAAAAGGAACAAAAGGCTGTTCTCAAAGGAACCTATGATGGCAGCAAGCTGAAATTTAAATGCAAGAAGACCGATGATGGCTGGATGTTCACCCATCTCTCACTCAAAGGAAATGGCCGCAGCGTGTTTGAGGTGGAGTTTTAGTATCGAACTTTAACCGATATCCGGTCACAATAAGCAATATATCATTTCACAGGTCTTGGCCCTTGAACCTTACTGTAGCTCTAGCACTTTGTGTGTAAGGGTCATAACCGTGAGATTCGGCTGGAAGCCATTTAGGCCCATCAATTAAGAGTTGCTTCGCGTGGCTATCGTAAGGGTTTCCTAAGCTCTTTAAAAATCTGATATCCTTCAAACTACCGTCCTCATCGACCTCAAAACGCATCTCTACATAATCATCCTTATGATACCTCATGTCATTATGCTCTTCAAAATATTGGACTAATGCTTCATTACCTATGGAAGGTCTGGCGAAATGAGTAGAAAAGTCGTAGGAGTGTTTTGAACCATCCGGAGAAATAGATGCTCCGCTAATCAGTCTGCCATTTTCAAAATACTCTCTATAGTGAATCGAGTGATCCTTATAGTAGCCTTCCACCCAGCCATTAGTCTTTCCTTCTTGATAATCCCTTTTGTACAAGACAAATCCGGTTGAGTCCTTTCTGATCCAACTGCCCTCACCATTTTTCACCGGTTGTTCCCCACTACGGGTCCATCTATTCATTAGTCTGATGTCATATTTATCGTAGTAATACTCAGATTCAAGTCTATTTTTTGAATAGTAGTACTCCCATTTACCAGTTTTAAAATCTTTAGAATAGACTCCAGCTTCTGAATAGGTACTGTCTTTATTGTAGTAAATGAAAATGCCATCTTTCAATCCTCGGGCGTAGTTGCCCTTCATTTGAATCTGTCCTTCGATGTAGAAGTCAAGGACGCTATCATGCCAGTTGTTTAAAGAGTCCTTGGTTCCCAACCTATAAAATGAGGCAGATTCTTTGTTAGTAACCGCCCAATCCTCGTCGTACCATTCAGTTACTCTTTGTAATTGCTCCCTAGCCATTGTAGAAGTATCTCCTTTCTGTTGTATTGGCGTCATATTCAAAGAATAATAAGTCCGGGGAAGACTATCGATTCTCATCGACATATGATTGACACTGTCTATGAAAATATAAGACTCATTTAAAGCTCCTCTTTTCATGAACTCAATTTTTTGCTCTAACAGGTCGAAATAGCGAAGCAATATGATCCTATCAAAATCCAACTTTCGCGGAAGACTTCCTAGCGCCTTAAATTTCAAGGCCATGGTGTCAATCGTAGATTGTTTTTCCTCAAGTCGCTCGGCAAACTCTGAGTTTGACAGCTCTTGACTAGAGGTCTCATAAATAGATTCTTCACCTCTGATCATGTATTGAAAGGCCTCAAAGTATCTAACCTGCATCCTAGGCAGCAATAGGTAGATGATGATTAGGGACGGAATGATTAACGTTAAGCTGGTCTTGAAAGAGCGTTTTAGTCCTATCAAAAGATAGATCACAACACCACCAATAAAACCTCCTAAATGGGCAGCATTATCAAGAAATGCGTACTGGCGACCTAACCAATACATGAAAATCACATAGATCACAAAGTTGGTGATTACTGCTATTCGATTACTTTTTTGAACCCTGATCACCTCTAGCAAATCGAAAGCATATATGCCGAAAATCGCGCCACTGGCACCAACACTAATCACAAATAGGTTATAAGAAGCACTTAGCATTGAGCCGCTTAATCCTGCCACGATATAAAGTGATACAAACCAGCCTACACCGATTTTTCTTTCAGTGTGATTGCCCAGAGCAACCAGGCTGTACATGTTGAGCAGCAAGTGCACAATATTGCCATGAAGAAACATGCTTGTAATCAGCCTGTATGGTTCGTCTCTAAGTGAGTATGGGGCAAAATTGGCTCCATAAGAGAGCAAGGCTAATGGTGTGGTATTGATTAAACCAAAAGCTAGGAATACAATGATATTTAGAACTACCAGCCCAAAGGTTATCTTCTGATTTTGCACATAGTTACTGAGAATAATGTAGTTTTTGAGAGGTCGCATATGATGCGTTTGAAGTGTCGAACTAAGACCTAATGAAGCAACTAGACTTGTTCAATGGATTTTGGTGCCGCGTTTAGAAATCTAATCAAGGGGTTGTAGAGAGTGAACTCTGGGATTTTATCGCTAGATATAAAGCGTATTGAACCCTTTTTGACCTTGCAAATGCATCTCGCAGGACGTCATAAGCAATGCTCCAAATAAAATTGATGATTTGATTATGTGCTCTGTGATCCACAACGGCATTTTTTAAACTTACTAGTCTAAAATAACATGATATTGGCGAAGTATTAGATTTTTGAGTTGCCAATGTTCATGTTGGGATCAACAGACTTGTGATTCTAAGGTCTAATTCTGATTGAAGAAGCTAGACAAGTACGGAGAAGCCAATGGCCGAAGCGTGTTTGAGGTGGAGTTTTAGTAAGGCTGACTTCCCAATAGCACCTTCTTCAAATCACCATTTTCTTTGAGCGTGGTGATTAACATATAAGGAGCAAACACCACCATCCCCAGTATAGCAGCGATGAGACCCATGACTATTCCACCTAGAGAGAATTGGTGACGCCATGCAATCCAGATGCCTGAAAGTAGCAAGTAAAGCGAGAAGTCAAGATTGAACTGACCCGACCAGTTTAGGCTCAGGATGTCAGTGATGAAAATGGGGAATAGGGTGAATCCATAATCGAGCAATACAATGGCCGTATAGCTCGCGATAATCAGAAAGAAGACAATGAGAATGGTTCGAAGTACTGGCATTATTTTACTTTTCAGCAAAATTGGCCGACATCTGTGGAGGATTTTAGACGCTACCGTACAGCCATTCTGTTAAATTCCTTAGCCATAGTTTGCAAGTCAACGACATATCGCTCCAGCCATTCGTAGGTTAATGTCTTTTCTGTGATCTGCAGATAGAAGTTTTCTAAGCTTAATCTTAGGATCATTAACACAAGATGAGAATTGTCTTCTAAGCCCAACGCCTCTGCCCAGATACCGAGTACCGCAGCACCTACTTCACTGCTGGTCTTCTCAAAGCACTCCGCAAACTCCTTGACATCACGATGGACTCGAAGCTGCCGATTGAAGAGCAAGTCTTGCTTGTGCTCTACTAGTACATGAAGCAATTCCGGAACAACGTTCTTGCATTGCTTCTCTTTCTCGACGATGATCTCCGATTGATCCAGATGATACCTTAGCAGAAAAGCAGTAAACACCTCCAAATCGGCAAAATGGTGATAAAATGAAGATTTGCTTTTGCCAACTATGCGTGAGATCACCTCCACTTTCAGACCGTCAGGCCCATACTTAGCAAAGAGCTCATAGCCCGCATCAATCCAGGGTTGTTTTAAGTCAGCCATCGTAGTTCAAACTACGAAACTTTACCCAGAATGGATATTAACTATTCGACTCAGTCAATGAAGAAGGCCAGTTGGCAGCTTTAGCTCCAGCATCATAAGTTGACTGAAGAAAGTCCAATAATGCTTGTCTTGGGTTTTCTTCCTTCAATAAGTCATCATACATGAGTACGGCCATCGGGCGACCGTTGCTATCGATCCAGTTGGCACTCGCAGGCTGCAATTTTATTTGATCAATACCCTCAGGTGAAGGATAGGCGTAAGAATAGAAAGCTGCACCTCTGACATTTTCATCACCAGCCCAGAAGCCTGCGCTGATCA
>JBCCXA010000072.1 GCA_039192515.1 Verrucomicrobiota bacterium
GATTAAGCATAAATTCATGAACTATATTACAAGAACCTACTATCTGCTTTAACCATAAACACATCTTCCGAACATCTAGTTGATCCGAAAAATATGTATCTATATCACTATAATTTGCTTTAATACGATTTCTGTATAATAAATTTAAGATTGAAGTATACCCAATTTTCTTTGATGCATTATCATAATGTTTCTTATTAAATTTTTGCCTAGGCTTATTATCATCAGTTTTAAGTTTCATGTCTTTAAGTTGTTTTTGCAATTCTCTTTCGCTAGTTGCCTTTAAAAATGAAGCTATCTGAGAGTCGATACTTTCACTATCCAACGAATTAAAATCTACAGAACTATAGCGAGCTTTTTTATCTATATTTTTGTAATCTATAGTCTTCCCTCCTTTAGCTAAAAAACCTATGCTAATTGGATATCTTCCAGCATCTATCATAGTTGAGAATTCTTTCATGACAGCTTTATGTGATTTTTGCCCCTTCCCAAAAGCTTCAAAATAACTCAGAGTTATTGCAAAGACAGAGTAATAAGCCTGTGCAAAACCCCACTGCAACGAATTTCTTAAAGCATCTCCATCAAGATAGTCTAAATTTACATGTAGTAGATGCTCTGTATTCCAACCATTCAAAAGCCATTTTTTTATTTCATCTATTTTGGATGTAGATGATAGCTTAAACTTTTTTGATTTAATTAAAGATTTACACTCTTTAATCAATACTGGTCTCTTAAGACGACAACAAATAGCTTCTAACTGAATTTGTGTCATTTTCACTCTGAACGACATGTCATCTCGACTTTGTATTTCTTTCCTCGAGAGTGGCACAAATTTCATAAAGTAAATTTATAAAGATATTTTTGCTGGATGACATTTTTCATGAGCTTGTTGTAATTCTCTCAAACTCACATGAGTATAAACTTGTGTGGTCTCAAGATGCTCATGACCTAGCATTTCTTGAATATGACGAATATCGCATCCGTTTTCAAGAAGACCTGTGGCAAAACTATGTCTAAATAAATGACAGCTACCAGATTTACCGATATCTGCTTTGTCAATCCATTGACTCACTTGATGGGTGATTCGACTGGGCTTGATTCGTGTCCCCTGAGCATTGAGAAACAAGGCTTGTTCACAGTCGTCCGTACCTTCAGCTAGTAAGATTGGCCTAACCTCAATGAGGTATTTGTCTAACCACTGCAATGCCCTGCTTCCAATCGGCACGTATCGATCCTTATGGCCTTTACCCTGTTCAACTCTGACTAGGGAACGAACGGAATCAACATCGCCTAGATTCAGAGAACACAATTCGGTCCTTCTCACCCCAGTCGAATAGAGGAACTCTAGAATTGCTCGATTGCGGATGCCCATTGGCTTGGCTACATCGGGCACATTCATCACGGCTTCCACTTCATCGTGATTTAAGATCATTTTTGGAAGTCTACTTTCCTTTCTAGGCATCTCTATATTCGCCGTGGGATTGTGCGGAATATGCTCTTCCCTAGTGAGCCAGCCAAAGAAGCTTCTGACCATACTGAGCCAGCTTTTTTGGGTTCCGACTGATAAGCCTTTGCCATCGGCCTTCTTGTAGTGATAAAGATGACTTTGGTAGTTGAGAATCGTTTCTCTGGTCACCTGTCTAGCTTGAGTAATGCCTAGTTCTTCACAGTAACAGCGAAACTGTCTTAATGTCTTAGCCTTAGAATAAACCGTCTGGTCGGTGTAGTTTCTGACCTTGAGGTGTTCTAGGTAGCGGCCTAGCAAGTAGCCTATAGAAAGAGGATCTTTCTGGCTACGGATATCTTTGAGGGTTTCTTCTAATAGATCTTTATAAAACATTTGGTGTTTGCCTCCTGGAATATCTCCGACAAGTGGGTGATTTGGTGTGTAAGTGGTTTAGGATGAAGCTCTTCGCTTGACAGTCTTACGTCCGACAACTGGCCGACGCCCTCCGACATCCTGAATCTGAGGTAAATCCCATCCTTGAGACTCTTGGGCCTGATAAACGAGCTGGTAGCAATATTGAGCACCAGGGCCATCGATCCTATGCCGGATGATCCATTCCAGTTCGACAAGTCTCTCTAGATGATCTCTAACCTGCGTCACTCCCCATTTGGTGAACTCTCTGGCCTCTTTGCGAGTGAAGCGAACTTCATGTCGCTTGAGGTTCTTTTCCTCCGCTAGTGATTCAACCATGTCATCGAGAACAAGGAGGAATGAACGTGTAGGCGGTGAGAGTTCGTCGAGCGTGCGGCCTAGGAATTCTTTAGCTAGCCCATGAGCAATCTCAATATCTTGTTTATCCACTTCAATGTAATCAATCTTTCTGCCTTTGTATTCTGTGGATTCGACTGTCTTCTGATATTGCCTGAGATAAGCAATGGTTCGGATTAGTCCTAGGAACTTGGGATTGTCTCTTCTAAGTCTGAGTTGATCATCGGGAAAGGATAGTTGCTCGGCATAAGGGTTGTGCACCGCTAAAGGTCTGAGAAGTCTCTGTGCGTTGTGATGTAAATTAAGAATCTTTTCTTTATCAATTCGTTTGAAATGTCCTTTGAGGGTTTCAGCTTCTCTCTGTGCTGCATGAATCCGTTTGGTTTGCTCCTGGGATTCATCGACTGTGAGAATGAGATATCTTGTTCCAAGCTCGTAATCAATTTCGGGTTTGGTTGATGTGGTCAATTGAGCAACGGAAGCTTTGATTTTACGAATCTTGGTTTGAGGAAAGCCGGAATCTGGATCTCTGACAGTCACAGCAAGTGTTAGTTCACCTTCAGAACCTAATATTTTCAAAGGATAGGTTGCTTGAGTGCTGCCTTCATCTTCAGGAATCGCTAAGACTTTGTTCTTTAAGCTTTCTTCATGCATGTAAAAGAGAGCCTGAGCTGTTAAGGAAGTCATGACGTGTTTATCCTCCGGTGGAACAAAGGAAAGGAGAGCATTCATCAAATAGGATTTGCCCGAGGCGCTACGCGCCATGATCTGACCGCAAAGCGGTCTGTCTAACTTTCGTGAGATGGTGATCAAGTAGCCTAAGAGTCTGTTGCTTTCTTCACCAACTAGACCCACCTTGTCAAAGTCCTGTTGGATCTTCTCGATGAGATTGGGATCTCTAAGAAAAGCTAAGGCTTCTTGTTCCTGCTCAGGTGAAAGTTCGGGAGCTTGATCAAAAGTTTGTAGTTTTTGTTTGAGACGTTCTTCTTGATATGGCTCAATTAGTTCAATGATGGTGGTGAGATCCTTTTCAATCTCTTCTCTCAAAGCTCCGGTGATATCAGAAGCTACCGCTACGAAAGATTTACGGGAGCGGGCGTTATAGAGATCTAGCGTATCAAAATGAATTCGGTCATTGGCTTTGATGCGCAGATTGAGTTTGAGCACTTCCAGGTTATTATTCTTCTCCATGCCACGGAGCCGATATAAGCGATCTTCTAGATCAATGAAGACTTCCTGAGTTTCTTCTGAAATTTGCAGCTTCATGAATTAACCTCTTTTTCCAGAGCTCTGAGTAGTTGGTGTATTTTATCTGCTTGGTCTAGATGCTGGTTTTCATATTCTATAAGCCAATCAACAAGTTGAGCTGAAATGTGTTTAAGCCCTTTTTTCTTCTTAGAGCCTTTAATTTTGTCCTGGTTCATAGTCGGTATTCCTATCTCTTTCTGATTCCAGATCCTTGATGATTTGCTTGAGCACTTCACTCTGTTGAAACTCCGTCTGTGCATACTCCAACAAACGAAGTAGTAGTTTGGTTAAGCGGGTTCCTTGATCGTCTTTTGGCATTTAATCTCCTTATGAGTTTTATATTCATTTATACTAGCATCTAGTATAGCTATTCGCAGTTTATACTAGACTCTAGTATATTTAGTCAACTCATTTAGAAAGTCATTTGCACAGAAAACTATTCCTGCCTAACATTTTCATTTACTCAATGAGCAACAAACCAACCTTTTCGGAAAAATTAAAAAAGGCCAGAGAACAACTTGGTCTAAGCCAAGCTCAAGCGGCTTTAGCTTGGGGTGTGAATAAGCGGACTCTCCAAGCTTGGGAAAGAGGAGCTAATACACCACACGAATTTACAATACGTGAAGTTGAAAGAATTATTGAAGAATCATTAAAAGGTTTATAACCACTCCTAACAAAAAACCTTAAACTACTTCTTCCCCTCGCAAGAGCAAGGAGAAGAAGTAGCCGGAGGCCTAACTTGGGTGTGTTGGGTATGTCCTAGCAGTCAAATGACAGCTACGCTGGCGTGAAGACTGCCATCGTAGTCATAATCGTAAAAGTCATAGGTGTCATCCTACGATGTTTATGACATAGGGTTTGGGGCGGTTTCTTAGCGAGGACAGGACGTCCTCGCAACCCAGGCATGGATGCCTCTTATCACGATGAGCGGAGCCAGGCGTAGCGAATGAACTATGGGGGTGCGTGGGAGGAAGCTGGCGTGGTCTATGCGGGAGCCAGGAGACTTCCGTGGGCAACGGCTCGCGCACAATACGCCGGTATGTCAGAGCAACCGACTCTGGGAAGGTGCCTCCCAGGAAGGGCTCCCAGTTTCTTCAAGGCGGTGCTTGGCATACTGGCCTGTTGTGCGAAGCTCTCCCAAAGCAAGCACTAGACCATGACAGCTACTCTTCCCTCCAAACGCAAGGAGCTTTGGTTAGTTGCTTTTCTTTCGTTTGAGACTAATAAAATAGAATATCGAAAATAAGGCTGCTATTGGCCATGTAGGTATCCAAAAACTATTAAACTTTAATTCTTCATTAGAAAAGCTTCCGGGAATAAGAACTGAGAAGTCAGGTTTGCTCACATTAAAATAAAATTTACTCTCTCCAGGAAAGCCTGTTGTAACAATTTTAATTGCCGAATGGTATAAACCAATTGACGTGACTTCGCTTTCGCCACCCATTTCAAAAGAAACAGACAAAGGCAGTAATGAAATTTGAACAATCCAAAATAAGACAATAACTACCTTCAACATAAAATTTTCTAAAGCTTCTAAATATCAAATTCCCAAACTTCGTCATTATAGAAAACGATTGCATCCGACATTAATTCTTGCAGGGATTCTCCATCATTTCTAAAAAAGATGTCATCACCTAGTTCCCCACCGGATATTACAACTGTAAATTTTTCCTTAGCGGCACGTGCTCCATCAGTTTTAATAACAACCGAAGATCCTTCCTCAGATATTTTATTAAAAGCAGAAAAATACTTTGATAAATAATCTAATGAAGGATCGCAATCGATGTCTAGTTCAATTAAAAGCTGTTCTACTTGTTTTATAGTGTTTTTATTCATTTTTATTTACTTAATGCACTAGATATATCATCTACAGATCTTAATTGTCCACTGGCAACTTGATTTACAACCCCTCTTATTTGAGAAGCAGATGTTGAACCCCCATTACTCCCAATTATTTTCTGCGCTACTGCTGATGCAGTTCTTTTGTTACCATCGTTAAACATATGCCTACCAGCAATATCTCTTATAGCCACTGCTGCTTTCCCGTTAACAGTGCTTTGATACTGCATATTAGCTATAACAGTATCTACCTCACCAGTTAAAGTAGTAGTTCCTCCAGCAGCTTTATTTATACCCATAATATCATCAACCGTTGGAACAACAATATCTTCAGATGTTTTAACGATTGCACTCTTAGTCCCTAGACCACCTAAACCTTTTAATGCAGTATTAATACCAGGTCCAGCTATAGCATTTAGTGAAAGCCCTAAAACTCCTTCTCCAAACTCAGCAAATTTAACATCTGCCATAGAACCTTCTACTGTCTGAGCAAGGACTGAGCTTGGGATATTATTTGTTCCTCCAAACATATCCTTCAGAGCAGTTAATTTTTCTCCTCCAGGAGGAAGATTAGAAATTCTTTCTATTTCGGTAATGAAAGCTATTTCTGCCTTTTGCTGTTTAGAACTTTTCTCAAGTTCTCCAACTTTCTGTGCTAGCTGTTGTTTTCTTTTACCACTTTGAGCTTTGTCTAAAAGACCTTTTGTTCTCTTAAGTTGAGTTTCAGTTTTCTTTTGATCCCTCTTACGCTCAGCAAGAGATCTATCATCCTGTTTCTTGCCACGTAGCCCTTCTGGATCGAACTTTGTCCAGGGATTCTGATTGACATAGGTATAAACATCCCTGGTGCAGTCGTAGTGATGGAAGTTGTTTTTCTCCGATGAATGCTAGGGACAGGAGCTGCTAGCTCTAGGCACACAGGCGGCTAAGGAAAAATTTTTCTAGGCGCGGTTTTTAGCAGGC
>JBCCXA010000073.1 GCA_039192515.1 Verrucomicrobiota bacterium
AGCTTCCTAGCTTCACGATCTGCATCGATCTGCCGCATGCGGGCAGTCCAAGCCTCCCGATCCATACGCATAGCGTCAATTTTCTTACGCATATCACTAAGATTAGTCATCGAGCCTCCTATTAATTGCTTCCAGCTCATCCATAATCTGTTTTCGCCCCACAGTGGTCTCATTAATAAGAATTTCAAGAATCTCATCAATGCCAGAGAAGCGACTGCTGCACTCCTCCATAAACTTGCCAAGGGCCTCAGTTGTAATGCTTAAAGATTCGTTAACACTATCAATTCTGTTGCGCAGTTGATTAATTGCTTGCTGAGTTTCATTATCCATGCTGCTCAGCATCCTTTGCTAAAGCCTCTCTCGTTGCTTGGATACCGCGTTTTGCTAAAATCAACAGCTTCTGACTATCCGGCATCTGCTCCCAAACATCCTCTGGAATGCCTGCCAGCTCAGCAAACTCTTCCAGCTCTTTCTCAATGCCGCCGATGTCTACACTAATACGACGAGTCTTAGATTTTGAGTCCTTAGCCATGAAGAATATCGTAACTTCAAACACATCTTAGCATCATATGCATCAGGTGCTGCATGTATTAATCAAAGTGGCCCATCGTGATTATATTCATCACAATCCAGCCCGCCATGGATTGTGCGAGCGTCCGCAAGAGTGGAAATATTCCAGTGTGCATCGGTTTGTTGAAAAGAGTATTTATCTACCTAACTGGTGTTAAGAAGAGAATCCTAAAATCCCTTATGGGTTGATGGATAAGTAGCTTTGGAGATGATTTAGAAGTGTTGTAAGCGGGGCGTTGCGAACTACTACTATCACCAGCCCAGTAGCCCTCAATTTATTTGAACTGCCATCAGTTGTTTGTTCTTTTAGATGCTCAACCTGACGTATGAGTACAAACTAAAACCAACCAAACAGCAACCCGAGCAGATTGAGCACGATCTAGAGATGTGTCGTAAGGTCTCGAACTATGCGTAGAAGGAACGACTTTACTTGACAGGTAGCTCACTGCCTAGAAGCTGATTGGTGACGGCTTCGGCAACTTTAAAGTAGAATTAACGGTGAGTGTCATCGGCTACTAGAGCCTTATGAACAAATAAAAAAGGTGGATTTTCGGTACACATCAAGGTTAGCCAGCAACCTTATTGAGTTAACAGAGGCTAATAATGAAGATATTTTATCACCCATAAGGGAACACAATTTTCAAGATTAGTAATTTCACTAACGATCTAAGCCCAACCACTTTTCTTCTAGTTTTGCCAACAGAGTGCTTGCTTCATCGTTACTAAAATTAGGTAATTCACCATTCGGCCACACTCCTGTTGGTCGAATTTTTTTATTTTGTAGATTTTCTACATAGCCTAATCGTCCTTGAGAGCTTTTATAAGCTTTCAGATCGCTAGCAATCTTTAATCTGGAAATAGAATTAATGCTAAGCAATTTCATTCTATTTAATGTTAGGCAGTCTAGTATTAACGGAAATACACCAATTCCGCAAAGCACTATTAAAAAACCTATCATCATACTTGAAAGTATAGGCGTCAAAGATGGCATAAACCTTGAATCAATTATTATGCCAACTATTAAGTAAGAGAATCGAATATACAGATACACGAAAACTACAGCTAACAGTAAACTAAGAATAAAAATTATAGTTCTACGCCAAAATCCTATATTGAGCTTAGCCTGTTTCAACATAGGGATTAGCTGAAAGATAATTTGATAGAAAGGAATTACTAGGGCAGACGCAAAAACAAGAATTATCACTTCCACGATATGTTCCGTCCTTAAGAAAAATATATCTAGAAAAAACACTAAAACAAACAGGAAGGTATATTTTCTTCTTTTATTTTTGAAAACAAAAAATGCAACTAACGCAAGAGTAGATAAAGGAGAAAAAAGCACCTTTAACCGAGAAAAAAATATCTTGCTAGACATAAAAAACTTATTCGACTGTTTCCTTGCCTCACTTTTTTTGTGATGATTCTTTTTTACTGATAAAGTTGGCTCTTGTGATTCAATCAGCTCAAGTAATTTAACAGTAAGCTGCATCAACAAGTACACTGTGGTGACAACAAACAGCTCAGATGGACTAATAATAATTGCTAATATTATAGAAATAGATAATAAGTAAAAGTCCACGATGCGCCATCTAATATAACTGGCTATTTGATGGAACTCATTAGATAAGCTGAAAGAGAATAATAATTCTCTCTTCATTTTATAGAAATACAATAGATCAAAATTATCTATATAACACATTACTCTGCGTTTCAAACTTCGGCTTATTTCAGGTAAGTGACGACAGGAGTTAATAGATGTCTCATTAATCCAAGTATTGTTGATACTCAGTGCTTGAATGACGATTGAATCAATATCTTCATTCTTTAATAATCCGATTGTTTCAACTGCGAATTTTCTAAATAATAGGTTTGTTTGGTTTTCAATAGTATTTTTGATAAAATCAGCCAACTCATCTCTAAAATCTTCGATGCATTCCAATCTTGACCTAAATCCTTCCTTTAGAAAACGTAGACAATGTAGCATTCGCAGGAATTGAGGCTCGCTTACGTCTACATTGCCTTTAATAACCTGTTCAATCTCTCCCCAGCAAAAATTAGCAATTCTTCTAGCTTCAGCTTCATCCGCAACTTCGCAGTATAAAATCAATGCATCTCTCCAGCGAGAATCTGCAGGAATTGCATCTTGAGGAACTCTATCAGGATATTCAATCAAACGCTGAACTACAAAATACTCGTTGAAACGCCGATGGACGAAACTAAATCGTTTATCGTCGCCAGAACCTACTCTACCTAATTTGGAAAACTTTAAGATGTCTATAATCTTTTCTATCTCATCATGGGTATAATCCGATTATACTAACTGCTCTTTCAAGGAGCTAATTGAGGCTTCCAGTCCAGCGACTTGCGTTGTTAGCATTACATCTGCAATATCAGTTGCACATTTAATAACGCGATCTTTTGTGATTAACTTCTCTTCTAATCTTTCCCGACAAGCATCCAACCTTTTGTTGACATAACTAGAGTAGAGCTCAGCCTGATTCGATGGTAATTTGTTTTCATGCTCCTGTGCATAGTTGTAAATCAATGCAGCAGTAAAGGGATTTCTCGCAACAGGAATTAAATTAATTCTCTCCTTAAAGAGATGCTCTTTTAGATTCTGACTGTAAAAAGTAGATTTTTCAAAGTTCTCTATAATTTTCTGCTCGGTGAATGGGCGTATTTCCAAAGTTACTCTAGTATTAAAATTGGAAGTTGGCCGTCGAAAAACTCTTGATGCAAGCACCCCTCTTGATGCATTTGCACCTGCTAAAAATCGATAAATAATATCTGAAAGTCTGTCGATCAACCAGGAATTTTCATTCACATCTAAGACAGCTGGTATCTCATCAAAGGAATCTAAAATAAAGAAAAACCGTCCGTCTTCTGACATATGATAAAAATATTCGTTAATAAACTCACTGATATAAACATCTCCTCTAGACTTTAAGTTGCTGACAACAAAATCATATAACTCTTCAACTTGCGGCGGATGCTCCTCTGTCCATTCTTGCTTTGGTTTCCATTCGCGCAAATTGATGTAAAGAGGAATCTTTCCTGTCCTCTTAGCTTCTTCCAGTAAATCTCGGCAAAGCTTTCTTAATGCAACACTTTTCCCAGAACCTGGATCTCCAAGTACTAAAAAGACTTCACTTTTCTGATCAGATCGAATGGCCGTGAGGAGATCCGTTACTTTTTTATATCTTTTGTTTCCTGATCTCACTTCAACTTCTGCATCTAATGGAGTGAAATATTCAACACTCCAGTTACTCTCACGGTCAAGACGATTGATATCCTCTGATAGAACTCGACAGAAACTTTCAAACCGTTTCTTATATGGTTTCTCTGGAAACTCAATCTCTATTGGCACTGGATGTTCTTTCATTGCGGTATTATCTCGTATAAAATAATTGATCGAGTAAATGCCAGCAACAGCTATCAACAACGCCGCTAGAGAGGGTGTATCAGATGGAATGTGATTTATAACGTCTTGAGAAAAGGGTACTAATTCAACAATTGGTTCGAGCATTGTTGGATTAATATAAGCCTTCCAACTAGGCTGAGAAATGGCTAGTAAATAAATAATTCCTAGGGATGCTAAGCGGATGTTAGTTTTGGAATCATATTCTGACTCCCAGATACCTTTAGTCGTAGTTAAAATAGCAATAATAGCTCCTGAAACCGTAATCGTTGCTGCGAGGCCTCCTGTCCATAAAGAGATAAGAAGTGATAGTAGTGAAAGACAAAAGACTACAATAAATAACTTTCCAGTATCTGATAAGTTTCTTAGCATTTCCAACATAAACTTTTTCTTTCCTATTGGAGCATTTTTGAGTGCACTGATATCTACTGTCCTAGGACGAATGGCACTGAAAGAAGGAAGCCTAGAAAAGGCTACAAGGCTTGATATGCAAAGATATAAGCCTTGATAACCAATAAATCAATGCTTCTACTATGCCGAATCGAGCCGAAATTCTCAAGCAGAAATTTGTCGATAGTGTCGGGCTGCCCTTCAGTGATGTGCTTCCAGCCACTGAGATCGAGTCGATTCTTGCCACTGAACAGGTCACCTATCGCCATCACGTGTTCAGCCCGGTGGTGACCCTCTGGGTCTTTCTGTCTCAGGTAATCGCCCCAGATAAAAGCCTCCGCAATGCTGTCAGCCGGGTCATCGCCTGGTTAAGTGCGCTGGGAGAGGCCGTGCCCTCCTCCGATACCGGAGCCTACAGTAAAGCGCGCAGTCGTTTACCCGAGAGGGTCATCCGTCAACTGTTTGATAAAACGGCCCAGAGCATCGAAGCCACAGTGCCCGAAGGCATGTTGTGGTGCGGCAGACGGGTGTTGGTGTGCGATGGCAGCTCGGTGTTGATGAGCGATACAGACGCGAATCAGCAGGTCTATCCTCAGCACAGCAATCAAGCCGATGGGTGCGGATTTCCTATCGCTAAATTGGTAGTGATGTTTTCGTTGACCACGGGGGCCGTCCTCAGAGCCTTAGTGGACCCGTTCCATACCAGTGAATTGGTGATGGCCCGGCAACTCTACCAACTATTAACCCCAGACGATGTCATGCTGGCGGATTCGGCCTTTGGCACGTATGGGGATTTGGCCATGGTCCAAGCTGCTGGGGCCGATGCTGTCTTTCGCAAGCATCATGCCCGCAAAACGGACTTTCGTCGGGGGAAAAAACTAGGGATTGGCGACC
This sequence comes from Verrucomicrobiota bacterium, assembly GCA_039192515.1. Classification (NCBI taxonomy): domain Bacteria; kingdom Pseudomonadati; phylum Verrucomicrobiota; species Verrucomicrobiota bacterium. The sequence continues at coordinate 5,273 of JBCCXA010000073.1, forward strand.
ATATTGTCACGTGGACCAGACCCAAACGTCGGCCTCAAGCCATTCCACCTGAAGTGTTTGAGACGTTGCCGGCCCAACTGCTCGTGAGAGAAGTGCACCTGCTGGTTACCCAGCCCGGTTTCCGCCCCCAAGAGATTATCGTGGTGACCACATTGTTAGATGTCAAGCGATATCCTAAAGCCCGATTAGCTGAGCTTTATCGCTTACGGTGGTCTGCGGCTGAAGTTAATTTGAGACATCTTAAAACCACCTTGAAGATGGACATGCTGCTGACCAAAACCCCGGTCATGTTTCGCAAAGAACTCTGGATGCATCTCATGGCCTATAATCTCCTGAGAACGCTCATGTGGAAAGCTGCTCGACAGGCAAAGGTTGCTCCACTCCGGCTGTCGTTGCAAGGGGCACGGCAATTGTTCAATCAATTTATTCCGCAGATTGCGATGGGATATCGGACGTTGCGAAAACGACTCTATGCTCAGTTGTTAATCGTTGTTGCTAAAGA
>JBCCXA010000074.1 GCA_039192515.1 Verrucomicrobiota bacterium
CTTAAATAAACAAGAAATGTAATACACTAAAGACAGATCTATGAATCTCAATATATGCTACTCTGTGTATTTGAGTGCTATTTTCGAAGCGATATTTAAGAAAGCATGTAATAAATTAGCAGGATCATCTGTTTGATAACAAATGCCCTTAGGCTGATCGCTGTAAATTGGATCAATGCTGTCAATAATTTCGCTTAGTTTTTGCCCCTGCATGATGCCAATGAGGTTAATGACTTGTGTGACATTCGACATTGAAAGATGGACATCCTCGGCTTGAAGATCAAAATAAACAGTTGCGTTATGGTCGCGCCGGGCTAGGTAACTTTGGGCTTCTATTAACCAATTTGCTTCCTCAACGATTTTGCTTTCGTCCGGGTTATATCCTCCCAGGTTCTTCCATTTTTGCATGAGTAAAAAGTGGTTTTGACCTTACCCTAAAAGCTGAACACATCAATGGTATGGTTCTGCCAGTTGTTTATCTTTCTTGTTGATACGTTAAGACGGGGCGAAGGCCGCAGGTTGAAGCGGAGTCTCAACGCCAGCCGCAAATTCCACCGGCGTTTTATAGCCCAGTAAGCTGTGCGGTCATTGATGATTATATTGGCAGCGATAATCGCCGATGACAAGCCGGATTCCGAAGATCTTTCCGCTTAAGACATTCATCTCCTATTTTTCCGTGGAAGCTTTCAATGTGTCCATTTTCCCAGGGACTACCAAGCTTGATATATAGTGTCTTGATGGTTTTTTGCCCAAGCCAGTCCTATACAGCATAGGCTATAAACTCCGGACCATTATCACTACGAATATGTTCAGGCGCCCCATACTCCTCTATCGTTTTTTCCAGAATTGTGATCACATCCTCAGCACGAATCCAATAATCCAGATAGTCTGCCAACCACTGCCGGGTGAACTCATCGATGATTGTCAGGATGCGAAAGCGTCCTTCGTTCTCGGTTTGATCATGCACAAAGTCTCACCTCCAGATATGATTAACATATTTAGCTGATTGCCTTTCGGCAGTGCCATTACCCGTGCGCTTCATTTTGCGCTGTTTACGGCTCACCTGTAATCCAAGTTTACCTCGGATGCGTTGCACCCGCTTCTCATTGACTCTCGAGCCTTCTCGCCGAAGTAACACTGTGATCTTCCGGTAGCCATATCGTGGATGCTCACGCGATAGATTGACGATCGGCTATGTGTAGCAGCCGAGAACTCTCGCTGATTTTGCTGTTCCAATAGGCACTGGCTCGCGGTAAACCAAGAGCTCGGCATGCCTGGCTCTTATTACCAAAACCTTCTTCGATCACTATGTTTACGGCCCTCTGCTTGCTCGAAGGGCTTACCACTTTTTTGCGTTCACAGCCTTTAAGATGTCTATTTGAACCGCCTGGTCTGCCACAATTTGCTTAAGCCACGCATTCTCACCGGCCACAGTACGCATCGCTCGAACATCAGAGACTTCTATCCCTCCGTATTGCCTCTTCCATTTGTAGTAGGTCTGCTTACTTATGTTGTGCTTGGCACACAACCCCCTTTACCGTCATGTCTGCCTGACCTTCTCAAAGTATCCCTACAATCTTTTCCTCACTATATTTGCTTCTTGTCATTTCGTTTTGTCCTTCTTTTTTATCCGGACAAAGCTACATTTTTGATCTGTCTAACTTCTGGGGTTATATCAGTCATACTCCGTTTCAACCTAGGTATATAGGAGAGATTAATCCTACGCTATCCAGGAGACTATGTAGATCTCTCTAGGGGTTTTCATCGGTCAAATCAAAGAATGAAAGTGTTATCCAGTTATTTAGAAAAAATACTAAGGAAATAGCAAACAAAATCTATGAGCGTTGTTAGTGCATTCCTTCTGGCATGTGCTAGCTATATCAGTCAGAATTGACTATTATTTGGTAAATGTAGCGATGATGTCTTGGGCTATTAAATCAAAGGCAGCACTTAGATCGTTGCTCGTTGAGGCATCGGCACTGAACCCGCTGGGTTGACTTGTATCTAATGGTGCTTTTGCAATATTAACACCGCCTCTGGAACTTGGATCCTCTACGAAGATATAATCGGATCTGACGTTGGCCATAGCGAAGTGTTCGCGACTTGTATTCGAATTCAATATGACAGTGTAAATGTTAGCATCGTGATTTTTCCTAGCAAGCCATGCTTGTGCTTCCATGATCCAGGTCATTTCGTTTCTTATATTATTTTTTTCAACGTTAACCCATTTATTGTTTTGGTCATTTCCAGGGGAACTCCATTTGTAAAATTTTTGAGGAACTCCCAGCTCGGATTCATAGAGCTCTCCTCCAAATGTAAATTTGGGATAAATCTCTTGCAACCTAAAACCTCTATGAGAACGGTGTGGATGATCGGAGGCTGTTTCCACATAAAACCAGGAATCAGTAGTCCGATCTCTATCGTACTTATGATTGTAGCCGCTTATTTCACTATCGTCGTCGGACCAACACCATATGCGTAAGTTATTGTCTGGCTTATCACTGGTGCGTAGCCCAGAATAACGTATGTAGCTGTTGTGAGCAGTTATTACTCCGGGTTCATGCTGCAGTTCTAGAGGTTCTATGTCCTGAGCAGAACCAACGATGTTGCTTGTCCAACGGATATCCGCTGATAGACTGGATTGACGGTAGTAATAATAAGCTTCAGAAACATTTTTCCAATCTTCATGCCAACCTTTCCTGTAGAGGGGCATACGTCTGACTCTAGTAGTGGCATCCGTGGTCCAATTTTGTCGAGGTGTCCGAATACGTCCCGGAAAAGCTACCATAATGTCTTCTTCCATTCTGTTTATCTCATTTTCAACGATGGCGGCCATGAGTTTTGGGCTGACTAAAAATTTCTCATCAGGTTGGCCAGAAAGTTCTTCGCCATTGGAGTCAATTCTAAGGGCTGAATATTTATAGTCTGTTCCTAAAGCTGGTATGGTGCCTGCTACATAAGTATTTTCCAGGTAGGCTGCTTTACCGTCAAATGAAGAGTCAGTAAAGGTTGTCATAACCACCGGAATAGGACTGGTTGTTCTAAGATTGTTAGGTGCGGTTGCAGGAAGCATCTCATCAACCCACCCCCATGGAGCCCAGAAATCATCATTTCTGCTTTCCACTGGCACGGAAAGAGAGTTTGCGGTTATGATGGAATTTGCTACGGTAATGCCGTCTGCTGGGTCAGCATTGTATGACGGACTAGCAATATACTCCTTGTTATCCGCAGGACTTCTGTGAATGACATCAAGCATAGAGGACGCTACAAAAGTGCACAAATTCGCATTAACACCCGGAATGGAAGTGGTATCGATGTTGCCAACAAGCGTATCTAAGTCAAATGAACCATTTAACTTTCCAGAATAAGGATCTAAGCGGTTAAAAGTTCCGATAGTGCCACCGATGTCTTTGCTGTAGGTAAGAGGCTTTATATGGTGCGTCCATGGCACACTCATAGGATCGTTATCTTCATCATGGAGATTGTTGTAACCTGATCCTCTAACAAATGTTCTCATAGCATTAAATTCGCCATCAGAAAAAATAATATAATGGATATCTACTTTATCTCTGGCATCAGGAAGACCGGTGAGGAAGTTTTCCACCATGTTGTAGGCTAATCTGAAGCCTTCTTGTCCGTTAGTATGCGGACCTAAGATGTAATCTGTTTCAATATCCCAATCTTCTCTAATTGATTGAGTGCTTTGAGTATCCTTTGGCTTCAACATGTCAATGATTTCCTTTTTGAAATCTTGTCTAGGCACGAATGGTCCCCCCTTGGGGAAAGCCACTTTTCCTTTACCTGCAAAATAGACCACCCCAAAATAATCCTGATCATTATCGAAAAAATTTAAAAAATCGGTGACACTTTTTGCCAGCGCTTCGTCTTTACGTATCCTGTCCCCTTCGCCAGAAAAGATAGTGTTGGTCATAGACCTAGAGTTATCCAGAACTAGCATGATAACTTTAGGATTTCGAGTAACAGTAGCGCTATGTACCATGTCAGCTTCTGTTAGGCCTACTAGCGGTAGGAAAAAAGTCTTATGTCGAACCACCGCTTCGATTTCGATATCTACAGCAGCTGACTTGCCATAATCCTCTCCAACGTTTTCATCCCATTCATAGCCCTCATATAAGGCTGAGCTCATGGTGGTATCAAAATCAATTCCTCCTTTAGCACTTCCCATGTTATCTTCTCCATCAAAGCCAGCCACTGAAGGGTGTTCAAAAGTAGCTGAGCCAGTTAAAGGTGTGGAACTAGTCGAAAACCTAACGACTCCAATTGCCTGAGGTGTGCCATCTTTATCTTTAGATGTGCCTGTGGAGATACCTTCATAGAATCCGGAAGCTGTAAGTTCCGAGTTCCAAATGGTATCACCCCATCCAGGGTAATTGGCTTTCATCATAGCACCAATGATTGCTTTTTGTCTTTCGATATCACTGGTATAATTAGTGCCTATACGCAGAGCAGCTCCGTCAACTGAACGGACGAGACGTGCTTCATCTACATAATACATCCCGAAATCTAGCCCCATGCCAGTGAATAAAAGCATGGGCAGCAATAAGATGGCAAACAAGGCTGTATATTGGCCGCGCCGTCTTATGTACCTTTTACAAACTATTTCTAATTGCTCTTTCATAGAGGACTCCATTGTTTAATATCTTAATAAAAAGCTATTTCATACATTTGGTTAAAGTTGGCCAGGTTTATTAAGCTATCTAGACCTGTCAAAAATTCAGGAGCATAAAACATCTCTACAGCCACCATAACCTGTCCTTTCTGCATGATGATTGGGTCGAGCCCTAGTTCATCAGAGTTATCAACGACAAACGGATACACAGGGTCGCCTTTAAAATCGGTATAATCATCTGAAGGAATGATACGTGTTCTAAAATCTTTATTTTTGCAGATAGGGACATTTCTAGTGGTGTCAGAGGAGTCTACGTATGCAGGGTAAGCCTGTGCAGAATTTACAACAAAAACCTCAGGGGTTTTAGCATTCTCATCATGGTCTTCCAAAGTAATGATACTGAGAATGAGTCCCCAGCTTGTGTTGTCAGATGCATCCGGCTCATTAAATGTAGCAGTTCCATCTGGATCTATCTCGATATCGCGTGGTGCTATCATTTGTGTAGCAATTCTCTTGCTCGCTAAGAATGCAGCGCTATTGGGCAATTCATTTGGGCCAAATGCGGCTTGGAGGCCGTCTTTGGCGACAAAGACTCTAGCTGCTTCTCTAGCAGAAGAGGCAATAGATTGGCTTTTACTGATATTGCTAGCCAAGTCGTAAGCCACTAAGGTAAGCACAATGAGCATCGTTCCAAAGAGGGCAAACTCGACAGTCGCTTGGCCTCTCTCGTTCTTGTTTATTCTTAATTTCATATTCTTTTTGGTACGGGTTTGATTGAGATCAAGGAGATGCAAAATTGTCCGTGTAAGCAAAATCTTCGGTTACGACAGTTATTTCCTCTCTGATAGTAAAGGTGTCATCGTCATTGTTCAAAAAGCCGCCTATCAGCGGAGTCACGAAAGAAAAATCACTCTCTAAAGTAATAGTAAGGTCGCTGCTGGGAAGTAATCCA
>JBCCXA010000075.1 GCA_039192515.1 Verrucomicrobiota bacterium
ACGAAATCCTTTGCGCGATCGCCCGTCATCTCTACGTCTTCCACGACAAGAGCGGGGACGAGCTAGCCTTAGCCACCGCCGAGACCGCCCGGAGCCGTCCAGGTTTCGAGCAGTATTGCAGCCACAAGCTCACCATCGAAAAGCGCTCGCGTCACTGGGCCGATTGCGTACAGCGCAGGTACTACCCTTACGGCAGCCAAAAAACAGTCATCCCAGACGACGCCCCCAATCCCAACGACCTGCGCCGCGCCTCCGCCCGCGAACGGATTAGAGCAGCCGTAGCCGCCTATCATTCCAGCAACGATTTTCCCTCAGGAATCACGGATCGAGCCACCCTTCTAGCAAGCAATGGCCTTTCACTCTCAACGCTCTACCGACACAAAGACCTTTGGCATCCTGACTTCGTCAACGCGGCAAGTGTAATCGAGCCTCCATCAGTCATAGAGCTCCCCATCGATCCAATCGAATCAACTCTTCAACCCTTACAACCCGCACCAGCTGGCTCATTACAGGCGATTGCCCCTAAGAAGTTTGTGCGGCTCCGCGAGGGTGAAAATAACAAACAACCGAGGGAAAAGGACTCGACGGATTTGGAAGCGAGGATGAGGCAAGCGGTAGGCGAAGACTGGAGTGATACCTTAGCCCGAGCGATAGCTAACCAAAGTCCAGAAATTGTTGAGGATGCCTTAGCAGCATTACTCCAACAACGCGAACGCACCACAATACTCAATCCGGGAGCGTGGTTAGCGTGTGCGATTCGAGCGGCGTGGAAGCCTAATTTTTGTCCTCAACCGTCATCTCAGCTATCACCCCAGCTTGCATCCCTTCCCGAACAGTCTATTACTGCTGAGCCCGAAGTGAGTTTGCCTTCTTCGTCTCAAGCGCATGATGGATCGGTAGACGGTCTTCCGGACTGCGTGCGCGAGGCCTTAGCTGCTATCAAAATGTCTCGTCAGGAGAGAGAAAGAAGGCGTTGATTGAATTTCGCTATCCTACCCGAACGCTTCTGATCGATGAGTGTTACGGGCGAATGTTGCCAAAAGGTAAATGACAGCCATTTGCAGTAACAAGTGGATTGGTGCTCTTAGCACCCTTATCTGATGTCCTTAGAAGTCATTAAAATGCTTATGCCAAGAAGGTTTGAGCCTGTTTGCAGGATAGTCCATATAGCGACGATGTTGAATCTCGAAAAAGCGTACCTCCCAAAGTCTCGATAATTCATGCCGCACTCCGTCAACTGTGGTCATAAGCACGTGAGTGGCTGACTTGAACCTCTAGGCAACTTTGCATAAAGCAGCTCTTTTATGCAAAGTTAGTCCCAACAAGCCCCGATTCCATTGGGGATTCAGCCTCATGGAAGGGTCGCTCCCAACCCTCGTTTTGTGCAAAGTTGTCTCCTCCTCCCGGCAAACCCAACAATCGAGACCGCCGATCGCGGGAATATTTGCTACCTGCTGAAGTCGAGCGCACACTCGCGGCTGCTAAAACTGTCGGACGTCATCCCCACCGCGACGCCACTCTGATTCTGCTGACTTACCGACATGGGTTGAGGGTCAGCGAGGCGATCGCATTGCGCTGGGAACAAGTGGATTTGGCTCAAGGCTACTTACATGTCAATCGGCTCAAGCAAGGGTCTCCTTCAGTTCATCCTCTGCGCGGACCGGAGTTGAGGGCTTTGCGCAAACTGCTGCGGCTTTACCCTGATTCGTCCTACTTATTCGTGAGCGAGCGGGGGGGACCCATGAGTGCCAATGGCTTCCGCATGATGCTGCGACGGGCTGGCAAAATCGCCCAGTTAGACATGCCTATTCATCCCCACATGCTGCGCCATGCAACCGGCTATTACTTAGCTTCCAAGGGGCACGATACCCGTGCTATTCAAGCCTACTTGGGTCATCGCAATATTCAACACACGGTGCGCTACACCGAATTGAGTCCAGAGCGATTCAAGCCCTTTTGGCAAGATTGAGGCCTTCCTTACAGCCCGCCTACGTCTGTCCAATGATGAGTAACACCTGAGACTCGATTGAGCGATCACTTTCTCAACGCTTATTCTTTTCTGCTTACCCCCCCAGAGCAGCTTCAGACTCGACCCGTTTACTAGGAGATATAGAAAACAGCCGCACAGCGCTTCTTAGTCCCATCCACTGGATCCAGAGTGAAATCTGAGTCAAGGCAACACTTCAAGGTCGTTTCTGGATTCTCTTCGCTATGTAGGCTTAAGCCTTTGCACACAGACTTGTGCGCTTACACACATCAAAAAAGCAAGACATTTTGTAAAGTGGAGAAAGAAAGATGGACAAGAAAAAATTCTTATACGCAGCAAAAGCCCTTGGTATAGGATTATTGCTAAGCACATTTACTTCTATGTCTCATGCGCAAGTAGCCTTAAAGATTACAATCAATGGAAATCATCCGGATGAAGTCACCCTAGGTTTGCTGCAAGATATAATGGGAACTACCAACGTTCCACCTGGTGAATATCTCATAGATGATAAAAGTTGTTGGAGGAATATGACTACAAGAGATTGTGGATGTATATTAGAGAAAAAAGAAATTGTTTCGTCTCCATGGCCTACACGTATATGGACGATAATCTTTCGCCAAAGAGGATAAGATAATGGGATTGAGATGTAGTCGCTTAACTAGCATATTTATTATAGTAGCCATCACGCTCACAATAAGTAAGCGTATGCAAGCAAGTGAGCATAGCCCGCATAATAGCTACGATTCAAAAATCATAATTAATAATACAATTGTTACTCCTGAACAGTTGAGAGAAATTGAACGTGATCTAGGTCAAGAGCTTGATCCTGGAGAATATATAATTGACGATCAAGGTTGTTGGAAAGAACTAAAAAGTAGTACTAGAGGATGTAGAGATAAAAAAGAAAATGAGTCTAATATTCATAACTCCAACTTAAGTTAAATCGATTCTAATAAAAGTGTATCTGGGAATTGAATGGAATTAGATAAAATAACATTATCTACGAAAATTTAATTACAATAATACCCAGAGAACTTAACTTTTTTCTTCATTCGAATGCTCTTCTCGAGTGATCATATTATTAGATTTAGGATTAAGTATTTCTGGGAATTTTGTCTCGCAGGGAGGCATCCGTGCTGGAACATATCCACACACAGAATTTTTTGTAGTATAAATGGCACTATCTAGCCTTCCATCCATTTGTATTAGTTCTTCTGCTTCTAAGAAATTTACCTCATCTAACTGTGCTCCACTAAGATCAGCTTCTATCAGACGTGAACCTTGTAGTTTTACACCTCTCAAGTCGGACTTGTGTAAATCTGTTCTTTCAAGAACAGTGTCACTTAAGTCAGCTAAAAGAAGCCTCGCATTGGGCAAAATTGCATCGGTTAAATTACTACCTTTAAGATTGGCACCAAATAAATCTGCTCCACTCAAATTAGCTCCTCGAAGATCGGCATATTGTAGATCACTACCTTGCAAATTAGCCCCCATTAATTGTGCATTTCGAAGTGAAACACTTTGCAATTTACTATCTACTAGTATTGCTTGATTCAGATTAGCATGTGACAAGTTTACATATTCTAAGTTTGACTTTGACAAAATAACCTTAGGTGCCTGTAGGCCAGATAGATATACACCACTACCTGTCATGAAAGGTTGTTTTACATTGGAAGACAAATCTAAACCCTCTAAGCTCTGTGAAGGCTGAAAGAGGATACATCTTGGAAAATATGGCTCAGTTGGAAGTCCCAATTCAATTAAAAGCTCTGATTCAGCTAGAAAATATCGTTCATAACGACAAGGCCAAGGGAATCTCATTGGTTGAGAAATCATAAACTCAATAGCTTCCAGCCTTCCTCCACTTCCTGTTTGACCGGACGCACTAGTAACTGTTTGCCAAGAGGAAAGTATATCTTGATCGTGGCGATTATCTTGCTCCGATAGAAATGAAATGACTGCTAGAAGGATACTAATATTTCCAAGCAAACCAAATATTTCAAGTAATGCCAAATTGCTTAGCCATCGTGCAACCACTTCAAGTTTTCTTTCCGCCCACCAAAATGGAATTAATAGAGATTTTTTGGGATCACTAAAAGGTTTCTCTTTAACATATAAACCTTTACGTTTTAAGTGAGATATATAAGCTTTTGACTTCATTTTTTTTCGACGATCTATTTTATCAGAAATATGTTTCCAAAGATAAGCAAAATTTATTTGAAAATGAAACATATTTTTCCTATTCCTCACAAAAATATTAGGATGTGTTTCTTGATTTTAGGCATTTGCCCATCGTATGAGACTAACACTAGTATTCATGGTAGCAGGCTATAGTTGACTATAAATTTTCAAACACTTTCAACTTAGCCTGTAGCTTAACTTGGCATATGACAACGAAGGCTGACGGAGACGCCACATCTCCTACAATCGTTGCCTGGTAAGGGATTCAGGAGCTAATTCCTCCTTCATTTCGGCGTGGTTCAACTGTGGGTAACAGGTAGCGCGATCTGGCCATCCAAGTCGGGTAGAGAGGACTTCTTCAATACTTAGGTCTGGTTTGTATTCCCTGTTGTCTCTCGCCTCTCGGTATCGAGAGTGTCACAAGATTCGACCCTATATCGTTGAAAGCCCCTCCCCCACAGAAGCCCGCCTGCGGTTTTCCCGCACAGGCCTCTTCATGCAGCCTTTTTCCCATCGGGAAAGAGTGATACCAAACGCCCTGGTCGCGGGAGTGGATGTCTCTTTAGATAAAGGAGAAATCTTCCCCACGAAAAACTGCGCCGTTGGCTGCGACGATTGAGCCACTTGAATAGCAGGTTGTGAGCCGAATGGCACTGAAATAAGCTTAACTAAGCAGCCAGCTTACGTTTGAGAGTGCTCCTTGGCTGGGTCATCAAGGGATAAGCTTTGGGTCTTCGTTTGCGAACTCTCGGTTCAATGCGTCCTGGCCGTAACGGAATTA
>JBCCXA010000076.1 GCA_039192515.1 Verrucomicrobiota bacterium
CAATTCTCAGCCGGGGCAAACCTTGGAATGGTTTTCATGTATGCCATTGAACAGGAATTTGATGAGGTTGACTTTATGATCCGTCATTTCCAAAATACAATGATGCGAGTGCGATATTCCAGCGTTCCTGTGGTGGTTGCGCCTCATGGTCTTACGCTGGGAGGTGGTTGTGAAATGACGCTACATGCAGATAAAGTTCAGGCCGCCGCTGAGACCTACATTGGATTGGTTGAAGTTGGCGTTGGCTTACTTCCAGGAGGAGGGGGCACTAAAGAGCTAACCAAAAGAGTTTCTGATGCAGTAGAAACCGGCGATGTGGAGCTGAATGCACTGCAAAATGCTTTCATGAATATAGCTACAGCAAAAGTAGCCACTTCTACTCAAGAAGCTATTGATATGCACATTATCCGAGAGCAAGACAGTATAACCATTAACCGTGATCGTCAGATTGCAGATGCAAAAGCGGCAGTCATTGAACTAGCAGAAGCCGGGTATACCAAACCTATTCAGGCTACTAATATTAAGGTACATGGGAAAACGGGAATGGCATTATTCATGGCAGGTGTCAATGGCATGCGTATGGGAAATTATATTTCTGATCATGATGTTAAGATAGCCCATAAGATAGCTTATGTGATGTGCGGTGGGGATTTATCCTATTCACAGCATGTTTCTGAACAATACCTGCTTGATTTAGAAAGAGAGGCATTTCTTTCTCTAACAGGTGAAAAGAAAACACTGGAACGTATACAATCGATTTTAACAGGTGGGAAACCTTTAAGAAATTAATGAATAGTAGTAAGTAAAAAGTCTAAAGTTATTAGTGGGTATATTATGAATAACTATAAAGATCTTAAAGTATGGCAGAAGTCTGTTGATCTTGTTGTTAAGATTTATGAGGCTACTCAATCTTTTCCAAAGGAGGAAGTTTACGGCCTAACCTCGCAAATAAGAAGAAGTGCGGTTTCAATTCCATCAAACATAGCAGAGGGCTCCGGAAGAAATTTAAAGAAAGAGTTTAATCAATTTTTGGGGATATCTCATGGCTCGTCTTATGAACTGGATACACAACTAACTATAGCGCCAAGAGTAGGGTTCTTGGATAAAGATGCGTTTAGAAGTCTTCAAGACGATCTGATTGAGGTACAGAAAATGAATTATGGCCTCAAAAGTTCACCTGCTACTTAGGACTTACTAAAGACTTACTACTAAACACTAAACACAAAAAAATGAATGCATATATAGTAAAAGGATACAGAACAGCAGTAGGTAAGGCCAATCGGGGAGGGTTCCGTTTCACAAGGCCTGATGATTTAGCGGTAGATGTTATAAAATATCTCGTAGCCTCTGTGGATGGATTAGATGCGACAAGAGTTGATGATCTCATTGTTGGCAATGCTGTGCAAGAAGCCGAACAGGGAATGCAAATGGGAAGGATGATCTCCTTAATGTCTCTACCCCTTGAAGTCCCTGGAATGGTTATTAACAGGTATTGTGGATCGGGATTAGAAGCTATTAACATTGCAGCGGCGAGAATTCATGCCGGTATGGCCGATTGCATAATCGCAGGGGGAACGGAGTCAATGTCCCTAGTACCTGTGATGGGTTATAAAACTGCTCTCAATTATGAGATTGCAAGCAAAACTCCGGACTATTACACCAGTATGGGTCTAACTGCAGAGCAGGTAGCTAAAGAATTCAAAGTCTCCCGTGCAGATCAGGATGAATTTTCTTACAACTCGCATATGAAAGCTGCCTCTGCCCTGAAAGAAGAAAAGTTCAAGGACCAAATTGTACCTATTACAGTCAAAGAGACCTACATTGATGAAGGCATGAAAAAGCAAACCAAGGAGTATATTGTGGATACAGACGAGGGGGTACGGGCAAGTACGACTATTGAAGCATTAGCTAAACTTAAGCCTGTTTTTGCAATGGGAGGTTCGGTAACTGCCGGAAACTCAAGCCAAACGTCTGATGGTGCGGCTTTTGTAATGGTGATGTCGGAAAAAATGGTAAATGAGTTGAATCTCAAGCCCATTGCCCGAATGATGAGTTATGTGGCTGCTGGAGTTGAACCACGAATTATGGGTATTGGTCCTGTGGCTGCAGTGCCTAAAGCGCTAGACAAAGCCGGACTAAAGTTGGATGATATTGACCAAATTGAACTTAATGAGGCATTTGCTGCTCAATCCCTGGCTGTTATTCGTGAGTTGGATATCAATCAGGAAAAGCTCAATCCAAATGGTGGAGCCATTGCATTGGGTCATCCATTAGGTTGCTCTGGCGCAAAACTTTCCATCCAGCTATTTGACGAGATGCGAAGAAGAAACCAAAAGTACGGTATGGTGACGGCCTGTGTTGGTGGTGGTCAAGGTGTGGCTGGTGTTTATGAATTCTTAAACTAGTCTTGAGTGCAGAGTCTTGAGCCCTGAGTATTTCTGTGTCAAGTTATAAAAATTATAAAGTGTGAATGTTGTCTGTAAGTACTCAGGACTTACGACTCAATACTAAATATCAAGAAATATGAGTACAATAGTAGAAGAAAAAAAAGCGATTAAAGGTGGAGAGTTTCTAATTAAAGAAACTGATGCCCAGGATGTTTTTATTCCCGAAGAGTGGAGTGAAGAGCAGCGTATGATAGCTCAAACCTGTCAAGACTTTATTGAACAGGAGATAAATCCAAAGCTGGATGAAATTGATTCTATGCAGAATCCTGAGCTTATGCCATCTCTCCTAGATAAATCCGGAGACCTTGGCTTGTTAGGTACTAGTGTTCCCGAAGCGTATGAAGGCTTTGGTATGAATTTTAATACTTCCATGCTGGTAGCAGAAGTATTTGGTGGTGCGCATTCGTTCGCTGTTGCTATCTCTGCACATACAGGCATCGGAACATTGCCCATTCTTTACTATGGAAATGAAGATCAGAAGAAAAAGTATCTACCTAAGCTAGCTACAGGCGAGTGGAAGGCTGCCTATTGTTTAACGGAGCCAGATTCAGGTTCTGATGCTAATTCTGGCAAAACGAAAGCCGTATTGACCGAAGATGGCAAGCACTATGTCATTAATGGTCAAAAGATGTGGATAACTAACGGTGGTTTTGCCGATGTTTTTATCGTGTTTGCTAAGATTGATGATGATAAAAACCTATCGGCATTTATAGTCGAGAAAGAATACGGTGGCATCACCATGAATGAGGAAGAGAAAAAGATGGGAATAAAGGGCTCATCTACCCGTCAGATCTTCTTTAATGACTGTAAGGTACCTGCAGAAAACCTTCTTTCTGATCGTGAAAATGGATTCAAAATCGCAGTAAATATCCTTAACATTGGTAGAATTAAACTGGGTGTTGCTGCGGTAGGAGGTTCTAAAAGAATAATTAGTACCGCTGTTAATTATGCTAATGAGCGCAAGCAGTTTGGCACATCAATTTCAACCTTCGGAGCCATCAAGAATAAAATAGCGAGGATGGTCACAATGACTTATGCTTCCGAATCGGCTCATTACAGAGCGGGTCAAAATATTGATGATGCGTATGATGCATTGATCGCAGGTGGAATGGATGAGGCGACGGCCAAATTAAAATCGGTAGAAGAATTTGCGATAGAGTGTGCTATACTTAAGGTTCATGGCTCTGAAGTACTTGACTTCTGCGCTGACGAGGGCGTACAGATCTATGGCGGAATGGGGTTCTCTGCTGAAGGTCCAATGGACAGAGCTTACAGAGATGCCCGTATCAACAGAATTTTTGAAGGCACAAACGAAATTAACCGCATGCTCTGTATCGATATGTTATTGAAAAGAGCAATGAAAGGAAGCATCGACCTTATGTCTCCTGCCATGGCAGTCCAAAAAGAGCTTATGTCTATTCCCGATTTTGGCGCCGGTGATGGAGATGAATTGTTTGCCAAGGAGAAGAAAGCTTTGGTGAACCTTAAGAAGGCCGGTCTGATGGTTGCCGGTGCGGCTGTTCAGAAGTACATGCAGAAGCTTGGCGAAGAGCAAGAGATCTTAATGAATCTGGCCGATATGCTTATTGAGGGATATGTGGCTGAGTCGACACTTTTGAGGGTGGAAAAACTTGTGCGCCAGCAAGGTGAAAGCGCTTTAGGCGTTGAAATAGACATGATGCGCGTATATCTGCATGAAGCTATTGAAAAAGCTGCTTCTGCAGGCAGAGAAGCGATCAACTCTTTTGCCGAGGGTGATGAGCAACGTATGATGTTAATGGGCTTGAAGAGGTTCACTAAGGTAGAGCCAATGAATCTTAAAGATGCAAGAAGACGTATAGCTGACCACGTAATAGCTAAAAACGAATATCCATTTTAGTATCAACTTAAACAAAATGGTGAAGAAGTCTCGACATTTGTTGAGGCTTTTTTTAATTTTTTTAATTGCGTGGAATCCTTATTTCCTGTTTTCGACACCTGTATTGAGTTACAGGTTAAAATAGTCATTTATAGGTTTTAGGAGTTGATTTTAGGTTGACTTTGGGTGTCCCAGGTCAACTTTTAGGCTTAGTTTCGGTGGATGTTCGTACGCAAGAAGC
>JBCCXA010000077.1 GCA_039192515.1 Verrucomicrobiota bacterium
GCGTGGCTACCGTTCTTTCTATAGTAATTGCCAGTTTAGGCTTGTTGGGTCTCACGGTTTTAGTGATCAACGGCAAAGAGAAAGAGATCGGTATTCGCAAGGTTATAGGGGCTTCTGAGGCCTCTATATTTAGGCTCCTCATCAATAGCTTCTCATGGCAGTTAGTTCTCGGGGTAGTTTTATCGGTACCCTTCACCTATTGGTTGATGAATGATTGGCTAAAAGACTTCGCCTACAGAATAGATCTGAGTATAGATCTTTTCGTTTTTGGTGGTCTGATCTCCATAGCAATAGCCTTTTTTACGGTTGGCTTTCATACTTTGAAGGCGTCTCTGGGCAATCCTGCGGATGCGATTAGGTCTGAGTAAATACGTTTGAATTTGAGAAAAATACAGGTGTTTTTACGTTTAGTGCTTTTGTGAAGATCAATGATTTAGAAGCAAGAAATGGAATAATAGGGAATTCAACAACATCCTTGGATAAAGGCTTTTTTATATCTTATGAAAATTATAATGCTACATTTGGCGACAAGCAACTTAGATTTACTTCTATGAAAGGTGTGCAGGGGCAGTATAATTTAGCGAAAGGGGCGCAAAACACTATTAATGACATGAATTGGCACCATATTGCTGTGGTTGGCGATGGACCGACCATTCAATTCTATGTGGATGGTACAGCCGATGGAGAGCCTACCAATCTAAGTCATTATGCTACAGGAACCTCTACACGAGATTTTTCACTTGGCAGGGCAGGGATTGGACAACAATATTTAAACGGTAGCATCGATGAAGTGCATGTCTTCAACCTCGCACTGACCGCTGCTGAAATCCAGCAGCTGGCACAGAAGCAAACTCCTCAGGAAATAGACGCAGCTAACAGTCAGCAGCTAGCCGCCAACAGCTCATTCGGGCAGTACTATAAATATGGCTTTCAAGGGGAGTTTGTGATGGAAAGTGCAGAAACGGGCTATAATGATTTCCAATACCGTTCCTGGGACCCTGTGGTTAGTCGTTGGATAAGCCCTGACCCCGCTAGACAATACTGGTCACCTTTCATGGGAATGGGGAATAACCCGATGAATCAAATTGATTCGGATGGAGCTTATTCAAAATTTGGAGCTTTGTGGCGAAGTGGATTCGGTTTAAGGGGAAGAGCTTATCAAAGTGGAGTAGATAATGGCAGAGAGGTTTGGGGGTATGAAAGAAATGGTACTCACTATTTTGGTGCTGATGCCAGAACTAGTGGATATCGATATACTTTATTTGGTGGGAATAATAGCTTTTTCGGAAATATAGGTAGTGGGTTTTCTCAGCTAGGTAACAACCTTTGGCACAGTAATACAGCTAGGTACTTAATCCCGGATGTTCTGACTTTGGATGCAAGTGCTGGAGCTGCATTGATAATTGGTGGACAAAAATCTGCAACATTAAGTTTGATAACTAGAGGACCAGATGCAGGCTTTTACACCACAGAAACATTTACGGGCTACTCACTTCGTGCCACTGACGGTAGTAGATATGGATTAGACTTTGATGCAGGAATTAATATTGGAACAATGTCTTTTCGATGTGATTCAAGAGACCTTAGGGCGGGTCATTTAATAGGCCGAACACGATCGACTTCTGCTGGTTTTGGAGTTGGGGCTAACTATGTTGGAGGCATTAATAATCAAGGACATGTAATAATGCATGGAGCATCTTATGGTGTTGGTATTACTGCCGGGGCATCTAGAGGGGTAGGATATACAAACTTTATAGGTGGGACAGATTAAGAAGAGGATAATAGTAACAGGAGCTATAGCATCATTAGCTATCATATTATTTGCTATTGTTAGCACATTAGTTGATAAAAATAAATTAAAAGATTTTGATGTCTCCATATCTTGTTTCGGTGTTGTACAAGAAACTAAAGTTGATAAAACAGATAGAATGACTCCTTATTTTTTAATAAATGATGAATGGTCGTATCTCGGCAGTTTTGGCTATTCATTGATTAATATTGTACAAGTAGGAGACTCAATAGCCAAAACCAGTGGTGAAAATACGTTGACTCTTTACAGAAGAGATCGATCTAATAAGTATTCTGAGCTAAAGCAAGTTCAAATGTGGAATTAGCTAATTTTTTGGAAGCGTGCGTAAAAAACGACTTCCACCTACTCAGAGTTACTCGCAGAGAACTCTGAGCTTAAGAAGCGTAGGCCCGTCTGGTTTTGGCATCCCTGATATAGGTGTCAATCAGATCGAATAGCGTTTTCTTTTTATCATCTTCGAGAAGTTCGAGGTCTTGTAGGCGTTGCAATGTTTTTTTATCAAAAGAAGTATATGTTTTTCTCAAACTGGTCGTTGGTTCTTCTACGACCTAATCATAGGGTAGAGTGTCCGCTCGGTTTTCATGAATAAGCAGGAATCAAAGCAGATAAGACATAGAAATTTGCGTATTCGTAGGGGTAGTAGAGTTGTCTTAAGTGGAGTAAGCCTAACTGAGTTTATCTCATAAGTCGCTCGGGTAGCCCCGAGTGGCGGTTATCCTATAGGCCTCTGGCCGGGCTAGCTTTTACAATTAAACACACTAAGCGCCTCAATCAGTGTCATGGCCATCTCTACGAAAGGAGGAGCCTCATTACACTCATAACCTTCCAAGTGCATTAGCGTGAATACTGGCATCAAACTAAAAGGATTAGATAGGATGCGGTTAACCTTCTACGAGAAGTGCAGGCAGGCCATCGCTATTTAAGTAGCAGAGAAGCCTATTTAGTGAACCAGATCGATGACCTGCAAGGCGATGTAGATAAGTTCCACCCTATATAATCAATATCATGATCGATAAAAACCGCAGCCCTAAGTAGCCATTTACTGCTTGCACTTCCTGGCAAAAGACGAAATCCCAACAGATGAAGTGCGAGACCTTATATTTTGCTCTGCACAAGCTTGGAGAATGCTTTTATCAGGCGTACAGAAAACAAAGTGAAATTATATGCAACCAAAAACAATGATAAAACCGTTATCTTTACATCATTCCAATCAAAGAAATATGGATATACAATCGGTAAAAATAACCTTCATGGAAGAGTTCCTAAAGCTCAAAGATGAATCCATAATAAAAGAATTAGTGGCCACATTAAAACGTGCGAAACAAAAATCAAAAGGCAAGTCCCTGGAGGAGCTGGCTGGTACGTTAAGTGATGAAGATGCTAAGATATTTTTAGAAGCTTCTCAGGAATGCAGAAAGATAGATATTGATGAATGGTAAGACCTGTTTTTTAGATACCAACATCATCATCCCTTTTTTGAATGGAGAAAACTCAATTATCGAAAAAGTCAACACCTTAGAGTTTATTCATTTACCGGCGATTGTGTTAGGGGAGTTGTATTACGGAGCGATGAAATCCCTACAAGTGAAAAAGAACCTGGAACGAATAAAAATTTTAGTATACCGCTGTGAAGTCTATCCTATTAGTGAGAAAACAACAGCGCTTTATGGTGAGCTCAAAGCCTTATTATCAAAGAAAGGTACACCCATTCCGGAAAATGATATATGGATTGCTGCGTTAGCTAAAGAATACGACTTATCCTTGGTTACTAGAGATAAGCATTTTAAGCATATCCCAGGTATTGAAATAACCGTTTGGTAAATCTATCTTAGTTTTATGCTGCTTGAGGCAGCACGTACCCTCCCTATGGTCGGGTACGGAGATAAGGTATGTCTGTGGTACTTACTCAGCCGGAGGACTGCGCTGCGTAAAAAAGTAAGGGTATATAAACTTTCCGCTAGCTAGCGGATCATCCTTGCTTTTTACTCCACTTGCCCGTCCTGTGTTCCTCGCCATGGCTGTTCTCAGTATTTTTGATTGATTAATGAGCCCGCCTTCATCGTATTACGGAGGACAGGCCTGCGGACGCTTATGCTAAAGCTTCAGCGGTAGCGTGCAGCTAGGCAACAAATAACGGGAGCATGCGCTCCAATAGCTTTAGCCAGTTCATCCTTGGCTTATTTTTTTACTCTTTCTTACCGAAGCTAACCGCTCACCAAACAACATAATTGCTCTGTTTAGAACACGAAAAAGGACATATAGTCAAAATTAAGGAACAAAAGTCCACCTACTCAGAGTTACTCGCAGAGAACTCTGAGCTTAAGAAGCGTAGGCCTGTCTGGTTTTAGCGTCCCTGATATAGGTGTCAATCAGATCGAATAGCGTTTTCTTTTTATCATCTTCGAGAAGTTCTAGGTCTTGTAGTCGTTGCAATGTTTTTTTGTCAAAAGAAGTATATGCTTTTCTCAAACTGGTCGTAGATTCTTCTACGACCTAATCATAGGGTAGAGCGTCTGCTCGGTTTTCATGAATAAGCAGGAATCAAAGTAGATAAGACATAGAAATTTGCGTATTCGTAGGGGGTAGTAGAGTTGTCTTAAGTACCCATCTAGTCGCTCAGGTATTAAAAAATAAAAGAGTTGTTTGCCTTTGGCGAGTGACGGTTATGATCCAGGTCTATGGCCATAGCTAATAAACATAAAA
>JBCCXA010000078.1 GCA_039192515.1 Verrucomicrobiota bacterium
AGTATATTGGCGGAAAAGACGCCTTGATTCAGGAACTTTCTATAGAAAACAACAAGTTTTCATTAGGAAGCGACGATAGAATACAGAACTTTTCGATTCGAATCTTCAAAATATATTCTCCAGGAAGTCAACATAGCAAAATCAGCCTAATTGCCCACCAAAGAGAGGTAACCGAAGTATCAACACATAGCTATGTTCCCGAATTCATTGATGAATTCTATGACAAATTGGCAAATGGCAACAACAATAAAGAGCGCAATTACATCGTTAAATCCTATGTTTTGGGTCAGTACCTTGACGATCATGTCTCACTAGAACGTGGCGGTTTTGAATTTAATACTGACAAGGAAATTCTGAATACAATAGAGCAAAGTAATATTGAATTAAAAGCTGCTGAGCTTACCAAAAATGCCATTGGTCAAGAAATTACTGTGAGACAAGAAAAGAAGCAAAATCGTGTTACGCAGTACATTGAGCAAGATGCACCCTGGCATAGAAAAATCGTTGAAGAACTCGACCTATCGTCTTTATCCTATAATGCCAGCGATGAAGATATAGAAATTGAACTTCAAAAAATAAAAATAAAGAAAGAGGTAGAACAAAAGAAAAAAGTTACTCATGTTCTAGAGAAGGCAAATCTTGAAAATTCAGATATTTCAATTCAAGAACTCGTTGATGAAATATCTGAAAACAGTAAAAATGATTTAGTTCATTACGTTGCCTCACGACGCTTGATCTTGGATATTTTTCGCAAGAGTCTTCAGAGAGATAAAGAAGGAAAATACTCTTCTGAAGGACTAATGCACGACATCATATTTCCAAGAAAGGCAAGTAGTGAAACCATCGAATATGAACAACAAAATCTATGGATTATCGATGAAAGGTTGAACTTCACAACTTATCTAGCATCCGATCTACCTCTAAAAGGAAATTCTGATCGTCCTGATATTATCAATTATGGTCAAAGAGTTGCATTTAGAGGAGATAATGTAAAAAGCAATCCTATTACTATTTTTGAGTTCAAGAAGCCAGGTAAAGATAGTTTTATTAATCCATCTGCTTGGAAGGAAAATCCTGTCCAGCAAATAATGCGCTATGTCAATAAAATACGGAAAGGGGAATTTAAAACTCCTGAAGGTAGAAATATTCAGGTTGAAGATAAGACACCATTTTATGGATATATAATCTGTGAAATATCCAAGAAAGTAGAGGAATGGTTACACGAAGAGCAATCATTTCAGGTATTACCAGATGGGTTAGGCTGGTTTCGGCATGAGCCTAATATTCATTTGTATATGGAAGCACTAAGCTGGGACAAACTGCTTGATGATGCGGATATGCGCAATAAGATTTTCTTTAAGAAATTAGGGATTTAATACTTTTGTTTTGAATGACAACGAGGATACTGCATCAGCCCCCTTACTTACCAATGGCATATCAATATCATCCGCTCTTTTAGCAACACCAATAAACCTATAACAGGTTTCTAGAAAGATGTTTTCTATCTTCAGAAAAAGCTTGAAAGGTTGGCTGGTATTTGCTTGAAGCACCCTCGGGCAACGCGCACCACAAAAAAAAACAAAAATTGAAGATGCCGAAGACGTTATAGAAGTAGAGGTTGCGAGAGGCAGACCGATAATTCCTAGGATTGTTGTTCCAAGAAGCGCTGCATAGCACTCGTAAAACTGACCTATAGAGCCAATGAGGGAAGGCGTATTAGCGACTCCGAGCCCGAATTTTGACAAACCCCAAGAACGCTCGTTCAGGGTCTTTAACTGGCTCATTCATCTCCCTCGCATAGGCCCTCCATTCCTTCTCTAGTATGTAGACATCAAGGCCGTTTGAAATAGCCTTAGCCTTTTCATATATCGCTGTCCCGGAAAACGGCGGAACTAATGACTCTACTGCATTATCCCTAGACTGTTTGGTAGTCTTGATTTTTTTCTCAATACGAAGGCGCTCAGGGGTCTTGGCTAGAAAAAACTTAATGGCTTTAACCTTATTCCGTGCACCTCGAACTACTGCTGTACGGACGGTAAATGTTGACGCTATTGGGTTTGAATTTATTTCTTCTACTGCGGGGGTTAAGGCAAAACGATTAAAATCACCCCATAATTTATATTGACTATCGATCCCCATCCATTTCCTTAACTCATCAAGCTCCACTAGAAAGAAGCGCTCTTGTTCTTCAGGGGTTTTCGTGGGATCGAACTTCCACATATTTACCTTCGATTCCAGGAACTGGTAGAGGCTCACTGAATACTTCCCTTTTAGACCAATAACAAAGTAGGTATCGAGACGGGCAAATTGAGATGGATTTTTGAGGATGGTTTCGATACGCTTTGGTATTTCAAAATGGACCTTTTGCTGATCGTCATCAAAGCCAATCGAAGCAAACAAGCTGATCCACTCGTAAGACTTCCCTTGCTCAATCGTAATTAATACATTTGCCAGGTTACCGAGATACTCATACAGCCAGCTATTGAAGCTCTGAACACCCGCAATATCCCTAAAGACTTGCTTGACAAGTTCTATATCCACTTCATGTATCCGCTTTCTGCCAATATCATCCCAAACGGAATGAATAAGCAGGATCATGAGCTTACGCTCTCTCTGCCTAAACTTACCTTCAACCCGAACCTTCATCGTCTCTGTTGCCATCACAACAGAGCAATGTTCATCGTCATCAAGATCTAATGGCCTGCCCGTTGACTTTACTTGCCTCATCTCTTCCTTGCTAAGTTCAAATAGCCCAAAGCAAGGTATTACAGGAAATGAGATACGTAAACAGTTTTTATTCTCAACTCATACAGCCGTCAAAACCTCATAGGTTAACGTCAAAACCTCATAGTTCAGGGCTAAATACCCAGCAATCAAACGCATTCCTCACCCTATTTTTCTAAAAATCTGTGTGAGAACACACTAAGAATATTCACTATCGCTCTGTGGATAACTTAAAATTTCTACCTGTGGACAATCCGTCAAAATCTCATAGGTCCGCGTCAAAATCTCATAGGTCCGCGTCAAAATCTCATAGGTCCGCGTCAAAATCTCATAGGTTAGGCACTTAAACCCTTGATATCACTACAGAATTCGCCCTGAACACTAGAACACTATAGAACACTAAGAACACAGGCCCCACCTGTTGATAACTGGACCACATAAAACAGCGTTTCAAAAAGGTGTAGAGATGGGGGCAAGCCCCCAACCCCCCCGTCTGAATGTGGGAGCAACAAGTGAGCACCTTTCCCCTAACGCAGTGGCTCAACGCTTTACTCATCAAGGCAATCAGGTAAGGTACCAACGCCTATATAAAACAATGTTCTAAAAAAATGAGTATTACCATTCTTCTTAAACTTGCCATCGTTGGAACCATTGGCATCGTTGCGCTCCTTAGCTTCCGTCAAAAATGGCTTACTCGAAAAAAGAGAAAACACGTTAGGGGTACCATGCTCGTTACCCCACGGGAGTTTGAGAAAACTATCAACGGGGACGGGATAGCGATTCCAAATACCGCCAATGATGAGCACCACTACCCCTATCTCAAAATCAAACAAGCGGATGAGAACAAACACTTCCTCATCTGCGGGGACACGGGGACCGGAAAATCTGCCATCTTTCACACCATGCTCCAGCAGATTCGGCTACGGGACACTGAACGGGCAGTAGTCTACGATCCAAAGCTTGAATTCTATAAAAACCACGGCAGACCAAACGATACCGTGCTCTACCCATTCTCTGATAAGTGCCCCTACTGGGACCTATCACGGGAAATTACTCGCCCAGAGATGGCAAAGCTGATTGCTGAAAGCCTGCTGCCCTGTAAGCCAGGGAACGAGAATGAGTTTTTCACCAGCAGTTCACGGCATGTCCTGGATAAGCTGCTGGTCAAGCTCGGGGAATGCCAGGGCAGTGTGGATGATTTTCTCTACTGGCTTCGAGATCCTGACATGATCGATCAGCTACTTGAACATGAAATTGAGGCCAACTACATCCCAAAGGATGCCTTTCCTCAGCGGGCTGGTGTGATCGCAAGCCTTACCCAAATGGGAAAATCCCTAGAACTGCTCCCCTCCATCAACGAGAGCAGAAAATCATTTGCCCTTTCAAAGTGGGTCAAACAACGCCCTGGCTGGATATTCATTGGCGGGACAGGCCCCGCTGATCAGCAGATTCTACAACCGCTTTTTAGCATCTGGTTTAATATCCTCATCCAGCAGTTGCTTGATTTCTCTGAAAGCTACTCCCCTCCCCCTACCTGGCTATTCATCGATGAGATAGCTTCTCTAAAATCACTCTCATTCCTAGAGCAAGCGGCATCCCAGGCCAGAGGATTTAATACCAGGCTGGTACTGGGGTTCCAAAACAAGTACCAGATCGAAAATTTCTACAATAAGCTCGCTCAGCCGATCCTCTCTGCTCCAAAAACCAAGATATTCCTTCGGACCACGGAGGTAGACTCGGCAGAATGGTGCGCGAAGATGATTGGGGAGCCTGAATTTGAG
>JBCCXA010000079.1 GCA_039192515.1 Verrucomicrobiota bacterium
GAGATATTGGATCACGTGATCTCTACGATTCGGCTGACTTAGTTAAAGATCATTCTATTGAAACCGACTCTGCAAATACCTCGGTTTCGGATTCAACTTATGTTATTTCGCTGAAAAAAGAGAAGTTCAATATCGATCAGGAATTGTATCTGTGGTATCTGCGAAAGTATTTGTTATATCCTGATGTTCGTCTACAACAGGAAGACAATGCTGAAGAAGCTAAAACGACTGCTAAAAAAGAGAAGAAAGGGTTCTTTGGATTCTTCCAAAACCTATTTAAGAAAAAGAACAAAGAAGAAGAGGTTGACAGAGAAGGTGAGGATGGCGACGTAGAAACCTCGGCTACTGACGTTGCTGGAGGTGAAGTGCAAGAAGAAAAGAAAGGACTCTTTTCATTTTTAAAGAATGGCAATAAACCTCCAAAAGAGAAAAAGCCGAAAGTCAAAAAAGAAAAGAAGAAAAAGAAAAAAGATGAGCCGCCCACTGAGGAACCAACAGAAGAAGAGGATGGTGATGGCGAAGATGATTTTTAGCTAACTTCTAGCTCTTTGTTCCAGCCAGGTTAAAAACACTTCTTCAATACCAAATCATCCATCGCTGATTCCGCCATTCCCAACGCTGCGGCGCGCTTGGCATCATTACAAGCCTGTTTCCTATTTTTCAGTCGTAGATGAACTAAGGCTCTAAAATAATAGCCAAAATAATACCTTGGCATTTTCTTTATGCCATTATCCAAATCCATAAGCGCCTGTTTTAGATCGTTAACTAAATAGTGTGAATACCCGCGGTTAATTTCTGTGTAAGCCTGGTCAGGCTCCAGTTCAAGGGCTTTGTCAAAATCCTGAATCGCTTTATCATAATTACCTAGTTGGAAATAGGTTAGCCCTCTATTTCTGTAAGCCTCCTGGTTTTCATTATTCAATTCAATGACTTTCGACCAATCTTTAAGAGCCTCGGTCATATCGGCTAATTCATTCAGTAAAACTGCCCTTCTGAAAAAAACCTCTTCAGATGAGCTGTCCAGCTGAATATATGTCGAATAAGCTTCAACCGCCTTCCTGTAGCGCTGCATTTCAGTCAATACCATCCCCCTATAATGATGGGCTGCTTTAAATATTGGATAATAATGGATTACTTCGTCATAATAATAAAGGGCGCTATCAAGTCTCTTTTCCTTGTAGTAAGCATTAGCTATGCTAAATAATACCTTACTTCTGATCACAGGTTGAGACTTTAATGACTGAAGATAATATCTGGCGCTATCTAAATCATTAGCCGTGAAATATATCATAGCTCTGTCCAACTGAATGGCAGTGTTTAATGAGTCAAACTGCAAAGCCTGATTGACTTGGTTAAGGGCGTCTTTGAAACGAAACTGTTTCATGCGGATCAAACCTTTAAGGTGATGTGCATCGGCCAGATCCAGACGGTATTGAGCTGTATTTTTATGTTCACCGCTCTCAAAAAAATAATCCTCAGCTATCTCTATTGCTATATTTACATAAAGGATAGCGTTATGATAGTCTTTTAGGTAGTAATAAACTTCAGATAGTCTTTTGGTAGCGCTGAAGCTTCGGGGGAAATCCTCTAATACATTTTTGAATGTGTTCAAGGCTTCTGTTGTATCACCTGAGATAAGTTGGTCTTCAGCCTTTATAATCAAACTTAATCTGTCTTGGCTGAAGGAGGAAAAATTCAGTAGGTAAGCTGTAAGAAATAATAAGATCCTCATATTTTACTCAATCGAAAAGCGAGTAATTCCCGAACTGATCTGTAGGAGCAAAGGGCTCGATAAGGGAGGGATGGTTAAAATTAGGATCTTTTACTTTCGGGGATACGGTGTAGAGATGCATCTTGCTGACTGAGTAAGGCTTAATCAGATCTAATAGCGAACTAATGTCGGTTTCCTTATCTAACCATAACTTTTCCTGCTCACGACCTAGCATTAATGGCATTCGAGGTGACATGGCATCTACTAATGCATTTGATGGAGTGGTAATGATCTTAAAAGTATGAACTACTTCACCATCGTCATTTTCAAATTCTTCCCAAGTACCGCCAAATCCAAGAACTTCATTTTCTTTGAAAGTTATGCGATGGGCTACCTTGCCTTTCTTACTTATTCGTTTCCAGCCATAAAATCCATCAGCAACAATGAGGCATCTCTGCTCTAACAGGTCTTTATGAAGTAGCTGTTTTGTAATGAGCGATTCACCATCGATATACAGAAGCTTTTGACTTATAGACTTGTTTTTAGCCCGCTCCGGGATTTGCCCCCAATAGAAGAAGGAAAGACCGGCTGATCCCATGGTTATTACAGGTAAGATATGTGCGGGTGCAGCATTGTAACTGGGTACATAACCGTCTATACTTTCTAAATTAAATTGTACCAGAAGGGTGTTTTTATTAGTGGTAATGGTATATCTATCAGTCACATTACTAATCTAAGAGGATAACGTCAAAATACTTACTAGTGTAATGATTTCATATTTCATTTACTTTTTCCGTTATAATTCCATTCAAAAGGCTTGGCTCTGGTTTGATTGTAAGTATCTACATATAGCATAAGCTGTTGGACAAGTTGCTGTTTAGAATGCCAAACTCCACCTTTAAGCACATCTTTACTTAAAATATTAAACCATATTTCTATTTGATTTAGCCAAGAAGAGTAGGTTGGAGTAAAGTGCATGGTGAGTCGTTTTTTAGCGTCCACCCATTCCTTTACTTTGTGGTGTTTATGTACATTGAGGTTATCGGCAATGATATGTAAGTGCTTCTTGGGATACTTGCGATAGAGTTTCTTGAGAAACTTCAGGAAATTCTCATGATTATTTTTGTCAATAGTCTCAGCGGTGATTTCTCCTTGATGAACTGCTAACGCAGCGATTAATGCAACGGTACCATTTCGTTTATAAGTTGTCGTATGTCTTTTAGGGCTTCCACTTCGCATAGGCAGTTCAGGCTGACTTCTGTCTAAAGCTTGTATCTGGGTCTTCTCATCTACTGATAGAACAATAGCATTTTGGTCTTCATTCATGTAAAGGCCTATCACGTTGAGCATTTTCTCCTCAAATTCGGGATCAGTACTTTTCCCACACCAATACTCCACTTTATGTGGTTTTAAGTCACTTTCCTTTAATATCTGCTGTACTTTAGTTTGACTCATGCCTATCTGCTCAGCAATTCTTCTCTGACTCCAAGTAGTGTAACCTCCCGCTGGATTACTACAAGCTAATTGAATCACTCTTGCTTTATCAGATTCCTGATAAATGCGTGGCTTACCCGAACGAGCAGCATCTTTTAACCCTTCTAATCCATGTTTTTTATATCTTGATTTCCATTTATTGATAACTGGTCGGCTGATGTTAAGCGTGTCTTGAATGGAATCATAGCTCTTTCCTTCTGCACATAACAATATGATCCGCGATCGTAGAACATCTCTACTTCCCAGAGTATGTGATCTTGATCTGAATAAAAGCTCTTTTCTATCTTCTGCTGATACTTCTAATTTACCTATGCTGGCCATAAGGCTAATATCGCTAATAGTAAGCTTATTATGAAATCATTACACTAGC
>JBCCXA010000080.1 GCA_039192515.1 Verrucomicrobiota bacterium
TAGTGTCAACGTCGATGGAGTCACTGATGATGCTCCCGCCATTCAAAAAGCATTGAACGAAATAGCCACCATGGGAGGCGGTATCGTTCTGCTGCCGCAAATTTCGAGGAAGGGCTATGCCATACGAACACCCTTGAATGTTCCTGCTGGGGTCGAATTACGCTCCACCAATGAAAGCCACCGCAGTGCTTCACCAGGACGACCTATACCCGGTGCCTTGTTGCACATTTTTCATGGAAGAAACGATGAACAACCCACGATTACCTTAAATGAAGGGAGTGGACTGAAAGGGTTTTGTATTCACTATCCAGAGCAGCTCGCCAGTAATATCACTCCTTATTCCTACACCATTTTTTCCAGCGGGGATAATGCTTACATCCAGAATATGCTTTCGGTCAATGCCTATAATTTTGCCCACTTCAAAGACTCTAAAAATTTCTTAATAGAGAACGTACTGGCCTATCATATGCACAACGTCTACTTCATTGAAGGCTGTTTGGAGAGCCGGATCAATCGAAGTAATATTCGCGGTGAATGGCACAAGGATGTATTTGATTCCTATGATGTAGAAGGCTCATTGGGTGGATTTCACCTCGTCAATAACATCGGTTATAAGGTTCTGAATACGGATGGCCTGCAAATTTTCTCCACATTCACCCGCGCTTCCCATTGGGCGGGGCATTTTATCAACTCATCGATCCATGCACTGCAATTCAAAGGAGAAGCATGTCATAATGGCATTATGGTAGATGGGATTCCGCAGGGTAAAAGCGTCGAGTTGATTGGAACCTCCATTCGGGTCAACCGCAATATTTCGGACAAAGTGATATGCATAGAAGCCCGAGGCAAAGCTAATGACGGCGACTTGCGAATTTATTCGTCACTGCTAAATGGATACCCGGATCTCTTGCTAGGCTCAAAGAATTTGCCTTGCACTTTGCAGCAGTGTCACATCCAACTCAGTCCCTACAAATCAGGGAATTCAGGGATTCGTCTAGATGGCCAGAATCCAAGTACCGTTCGTATTGAAAACTGCGCGCTCACCGAAGCTTTCGTTCCTTCGCATATCGCCAATCTACCTGGGAACCGTTTGGAAATGGTCGGAAACATTGCTTTAGAAACTGCGTTCGGCTTTCCGGAAGATTCCATGCTCATTCAGGATTCTCTTTCTCCTCAAAGGCTCAACCGGTCTACACGTCTGGCAGAAGTTGCCAATCTCGGAACGCCCACGCTTTCGGCTCATCTCCATGAAGAAAAACCTTATGAAAACGGACTCAAATTGCTTACCAATGCGTATAATCGCGGAAAAGTGGAAATTACCGATCCTGAATTCATCTATTTCAAAGGCTATATCCCAGATAATCTCGAGAAAGAGTTACTGTTTGAAGTGACGCAAGACATGTTTTCACAAATGAATTCCAAGCCGGAAAAAGTTGCTG
Source organism: Verrucomicrobiota bacterium (assembly GCA_039192515.1). Taxonomy (NCBI): domain Bacteria; kingdom Pseudomonadati; phylum Verrucomicrobiota; species Verrucomicrobiota bacterium. The sequence continues at coordinate 1,440 of JBCCXA010000080.1, forward strand.
TAGTCGTCACCTTTGGAGGGCTTGAATCCGGCCAGTTCCATATCGAATACAAAGAACCCGGCAAAGCATGGAAACGCACCAAGAAAATTGTGCTCAAAGGAAACGTCGAACAACTAGGTAGTAAGGCCATGAACGTCCCTGCAGGCGTCTTAAAGAAAGGTAGTCAAATTCGCTTGGTGATCGAATCTGGCAATGCCTTATTTACCCAAGTGAAAGTAAAAGACATTACAAGTGCCCTACAGAAATTTCCTTTTTAATGCTCATATATTCCATCTTGAATCAAAACGTGCTGAATAGATGATAATCCAGGAACCCTTCAAAAGATTTGAACATTTAGCAAACAGCTTAAACTGTTCAGAGAAGCAAAGGTTCTAGCGTTTAGTCAATTATCCAATTCCCAAGACTGTAAAACCAATTGCTTAAACCACTTGGCTTACTTACTTTTTAAATGATTATAAATTATGAACATAAGCTTTAATCTAAATAGCGACATGACTCCTCTATTCATTAGTCTTGTCATCATATGGTTGCTTACAGTTTATTTTGTAGCTACCACAAAAACAAAAGATCCTGTAGATAGGATTGTTTGGTTACTCATCGTACTATTTTTAAACATCTTGGGTTCCGCCATCTGTATTTCATATAACTTTGTTAAATGGATTCAGAGTGGAAAAACTATTGATTTAAAAGCATCCGAAGAAGACATTAAAAAAAGGGCTAACGAAGCGAACTTATAAAACAAACGTCGAACAGGACAAGACGAGGAAATCGTGCCAGGAAACAAAACGAAGGAACAAGCTCACTTCACTACCTTATAAAAATGCCAAAAGCTAAGAAAAAGCCATTGTGACCTGAACCTAAAAGCTGAACACATCAAAAGTATAGTTCTGCCGTTTGTTTATCTTTCTTGTTGATACGTTGAGACGGAGCGAAGGCCGTAGGCCGAAGCGGAGTCTCAACGTCAGCCGCAAATTCTACCGGGGTCTTATAGCCTAGTGAGCTGTGCGGTCGTTGATGATTATATTGGCACCGGTAATCGCCGATGACAACCTTTGCCTCAAGCCGGTTTCCAAAGATCTCCCGCTTAAGACATTCATCTCCTATCTTACCGTGGAAGCTTTCAATGTGTCCATTTTCCCAGGGACTTCCCAGCTTGATATATAGTGTCTTAATGGCTTTTTGCCCAAGCCAGTCCTGTACAGCATAGGCTATAAACTCCGGACCGTTGTCACTCCGGATATGTTCAGGCACCCCATACTTCTCCATCGTTTTTGTCAGAATTGTGATCACATCCTCAGCCCGAATCGAATAATCCAGATAGTATGCCAACCACTCCCGGGTGAACTCATCGATGATTGTCAGGATGCGAAAGCGTCCTCCGTTCTCGGTTTGATCATGCACAAAGTCCCAGCTCCAGATATGATTAGCGTATCTAGCCGATTGTCTTTCGGCTGTGCTAGTGCCCCTGCGCCTCATTTTACGCTGTTTACGGCTCACTTGTAACCCGAGTTTACGCCGGATGCGTTGCACCCGCTTCTCATTGACTTTCCAGCCTTCTCGCCGAAGTAGCGCTGTGATCCTCCGGTAGCCATAACGTGGATGCTCACGCGATAGATCGACAATCCCAATGTGTAACAAACGGGAGCTTTCGCTGATCTTACCGTTCCAATACGCGCTAGCTCGCGGCAACCCAAGCGCACGGCATGCCTGGCTCTTATTACCAATACCTTCTTCGATCATCATGTTTACGGCCCTTCGCTTACTTGAAGGGCTTACCACTTTTTTGCGTTGACTGCCTTTAAGATGTCTATTTGAACCGCCTGGTCTGCCACTATTCGCTTCAGACGCGCATTCTCTTCGGCCATCGCACGCATTGCTCGTACATCAGAGACTTCCATCCCTCCGTATTGCCGCTTCCACTTATAGTAGGTCTGTTCACTTATGTTGTGCTTAGCACACAATGCTTTTACTGTCGTGTCGGCCTGGCCTTCTCTAAGAATCCCTACTATCTTTTCCTCACTATATTTACTTCTTCTCATTTCGTTTTGTCCTTCTGTTTTATCCAGACAAAACTATATTTTCAACCTGTCTAGTTTTTCGGAGTCAGGTCAA
>JBCCXA010000081.1 GCA_039192515.1 Verrucomicrobiota bacterium
CAACAGTGATGTTTCTGAAAGATTTACCACAACCATATATAGGGCATAGACCATCAGCCAGCTACTAAGCCAAGATTTATAGAGACGGATGCGGGCAATTCCTCTGAGAACCGTTTGCCATAGGGCCAGACACACCATGGTGCTGCCGATGATGCCAATTTGTAGCGTCATGTCTAAAAAACCATGGTGCGAGTCCGGCACTTCCCAGCCAGCCCGTTCGATAACATATCTTGCCGCACTGTCGGTTCCTCCCCAAAATGCATTTAATCCATAGCCACGGAAAGGATGTCTGGCAATTTGGTCAATAATATATTCCCAAATATCTGTACGCCCGGTCAGTGTGGGGTCTTTACCAATTAGCCTCAACCCAAACGTCATGAGAGGGTTATAGGCCATAGTAATAAACGCACCAGCAGCAGCTAGAAAAATAACCGATAGCAAAAGCTTACGGGGCTCTGCTTCAAATACTCGCGTAATGACCACAATAGTCATCATAAACATACAGTTAATTAACGCACCACCGGACGTCGTCTGAATAATCAGCAAGAACGATAACCCCATCCCCACCAGGTACATCCACTTTTGATACCTGTGTTTTACATAGTGGAAGAGCATAAACTGGATAGGGATGGCTAACACCATCATTCTTCCAGCATGGTTTTTATGCACAAAAACACCACGCCAGGCCCCGAGGTGTACGCCTCCCATCACACCATATTTTGGTAAAATCACCCCCCAAACAAAGCTTAAAAACGTGAAGGTAAGCATCAGGTATCCCAACATAAATACCTGTTGCTTTAAACTAAAGCGAGTGGCCAAGTATACTCCAAATAACGTGCAGAAGGTTAAGGCCAGACCAGCCATAAATGTTGCACCTTGGCTGTAAGACCAAAAAACGGTCAAAGGGATATAGATTGAAATAAGAACGAATATAGGGTTACTTTGCAAGGCATAAAGAGTTCGCTTATACCGACAAGCAAGTAAAACAATCGTCAAAAAATAGTTGAGAAAATAGAGCAGCTTAATCGGCGTGTAGTTTGCCGTCATAAAGAGGTGTTCATTGTCTCCCTCACTCGCTCCTTGGGTAATAATGCCAACTAAAATAGCGTCTGAATAAACCAGTAGTGATATAAAAGCAAAGGCATATTCAAACCTATTGAACCACTTATTAATCAGAGCTCTTCGCTTTGATAACTTTGAAGGGCCATCAAGCTCTAACTCGTGGATTGGAACATTTTGAATCACCATAGAACCGTGGTTTTGATATCAGTATGAATAAGTAACCTTGACCAGAAGGATATCTAAAGAGTCATAAACACCCACGATTCCAGCTTGAGCCTTAAAGCTCCGAAGGCAGATTATAGGTGTCAGGGTCATAAATTTTGTTAGTCCCCTTGACATCCACAATAAAGAAATCGATGGCAACGATAATAGAAATTGCCAGTACAAAGCCTGCAATAATACCCATAGCCATAATCTTAATAGCCACCTGAGAAGAGGGTTTTTCAGGTGGAACTGCAGGTTCAATCACCTGGATAAAGTTGGTAATTTGATTTTCCTTAACCTGTAGCTCTTGCCGCTTATTAAGTAGCTCCTGATAGGTTTGTTGCGCTGCAGATAGCTTACGTTCTAAATCACGCTGTCGTTGCTCTAATTCTGGGAAAACATTGATGCGCTCCTGGTATCGCGCAATATTAGACTCAACTGCACTCAGTCGCTGAGTGAGACTCTTGATTTTAATATCGTTATCTACATATTGGTCAATTAGCTTTATGCGAGAGGCTCCCAGTTCCAGTAAACCCTGACGAACTCCAGTGCCAGCAATATCTTGAACACTTTCCTCAAGTAACGTCGTTAACGTAGTTTCTTTGCTTCGAAGATCTTGAATTAAGGGGCTTTCTTCCGTAAAGCCTGCACTCATAGCCGCAATATCAAGACGGACTTTGTTGAGGTCAGTCAAAATATCCTGAATACGTTTTGACTGACTAAGACTATTTACTTTGATGGCATCTGTCACACTGAGCTGCAGCTCAGTACCCAGAGTCTCTGCAATCATTGCTCTTTCTTCTAAGGTAATTTCTAAATCTGATTGTTCTCTCCGAAGAGTATCTAGAAATGAAACTGCAGAGTCGGTTTCCTTAGCTAAGTCAACTACGTTGTAAGTTTCTCGAAAGATACGGAGTTCATATTCAGCAGCCCTTACTTTTTCAGCCGTAATCGGCAACTGCTGGTCCAAAAATGCCCCTGCACTGGCGGTATCCACCTGTGTGCTTTTGAGCTTTTCTGTTCTATACAGCTCCATCATGGTGTTCAGGATATCAGCCGCCTTAACAGGATTTTCGTCCAGGTATTGGAACGATAGAACATCTGTAGAGTAGATAACTTGAACATTCAAGTTTTCTAAGAAGTCTTCGATCTTCAGCTCTTTTCCGTCATCGTCCTTAAGTTGAAGCGTATCAATAATTCTTTTTACCAGGGGTTTAGAGGTAATAATCTCAATCTCAGAATTAAGGGGACTCTGAGCAAAGGACAAGGTACTTAGAGGACCTGCTTCACCATTTTCTAAACCAGTCAATGACGCTGCACGGTCTAATTTGAACAGAAGCTTTGACTCAGCTAAATAGGTCGGTTTTAACAGCTTAGCCACTACACCAGCACCCAAAACCACCAGCAGAAATGCCGTTGTTGCCGGTACCATGCCTCGGCGAGTCGCCTCGAACAAGTACTTAAGGTTAAGGTCAATAACGTTACGAATAAAGTTCATAGTGAGTCAGGCTGCCGTCAAAAGTACCAATAGAAGAAGTAATACTGAGTTAATGCTCTAAAGCGCACTGAAATAAGTTAAAAATTAGTTATTAACACCAAAAATCCCAAGGAGTAAACTTGTCAGAGGGGAAAAAATTAGACCGGCAGTATCTGAAGTTGCAGCTAACGCTGAACGTCCAACAATAATAGTGTCGCCCTCCTGAAGGACTGGATTTTGTTCTTCATTGACCGCTTCAGCAAGATCGATATCCACTGAGCGCTGGGTGACATTTCCATTGGGATTTAGACGGATCAACTCAACTCGCCCTGTTCGAGCACGCGAATTAAACCCACCAGCCGTTAAAACAGCTTGATTCAGAGGAGTATTGGGAGGCACTGAAATGCTACCAGGAGCCTTGACCTCCCCAATAACATTGATCTTGATAGACGTAGGAGCAAAGGTGGTATTCGCTAAGGTAATAACTTCCGAACTATCAATTGATTCTGCGGTGGGAACAATAATTCGGTCTCCATCGCGTAAAAGCACGTCTTGACGCAGGTCTCCAGTTTCTACAAGATCCCAGAGATTGACTTTAATGGGCTCAAACAACCCTTCTCGGGTAATCTCAACAGAACGAACATCCGCAGAACGGGTAATGCCGCCTGCCTGACTAATAGCCTGGCTTAATGTGGGCCAGAAACGAGTACGGCCTTCACTGTCTTCAGATCCCTCCCC
>JBCCXA010000082.1 GCA_039192515.1 Verrucomicrobiota bacterium
GTGATTTTCCCCTCAATTGCCTCTGCGTTTGGCATATTTCTCATGCGTCAAGCCTTTCAGAATGTCCCCAAAGAACTAGAAGAAGCTTCCCGCATTGACGGATGTTCTGAATTGGGCATTTGGTGGCACATCATGATTCCGTCGGTGCGTCCGGCGCTGGTTACCCTGGCCATCTTTGTTTTTATCGGTTCCTGGAGTGACTTTCTCTGGCCCCTGCTGGTGCTCAATCGGCCTGAGTATTACACCTTGCCTCTAGGTGTGGCCCGTTTAGCAGGCAGCTTTTCCTTGGACTGGCGCTTAATTGCAGCAGGCTCTGTCATTGCCACTGCACCCATCCTGCTTTTCTTCGTCATCATGCAGCGCTACATCGTCCCCAGCGAAATTAGCAGTGGTGTAAAAGGCTGATGGCTCTTGGGTTTTGTTATCTATGACAGCCCGTCTTTTGACAGGCCTTAACCTAGCAAATTACTATTTTCAAGCTGTATTTTAGTGATGCATCGACCCGTGATAGATAGCCCTACCACCACAAAAAACATCAGTTCTCCCAAAAAGGAAAAGTTCTTTTCAGTGGGTATTGGTGCTCATGGAGTTGTTGCAGTTGGCATCTCGGCCCATGGAGTCGTTGCAATTGGTGTGATTGCCCATGGCATTGTTTCCATTGGTGTGATTGCCATGGGAGTTCTCTCTACAGGGCTAGTATCCATGGGGCTGCTTACATCTGGCTTAGTAGCAATGGGTATCAAAGCAGCCGGTCCCGCCAGTATGGAGCTGATGATGGACCACAGTGGCATGAACCATGGTGATGCTATACCAGACCATGAGAACATGCCCAAAGCCGAGTAGGTGATCCTGATAATTTAGTCCCCAAATGCTCAGTACCCTGTAAAGCTATTTTGGGAACTCCTATCATTGTTGTTGTCGAAGATCGAGTGGTGTTTAGTGTTTGTCTCAACCATCCCACATGAGTTAAGGCGCTCTAACCTATCTTTATTCATTATCCTTGACTAACTTATCAATAAAATTAGGGACAAAACCCTCAGTAAAGCCCGCAATAAATGCCCACAAAATTGCCTTGGAAAAATCCGCATTAGTTGCAGGTAAGGTATTGCTTGAATACTCATAGGGCGTAATAAATTCCTCTTCTGCGCTTTTGAAATTCGGAAATAGTTCGCCTTGAATGATGCCAGACGCAAAAATACCATAAAGAACAAATGCAAATAATCCGCCAAATATTGGTGATAGAAATATCTGCAATTTCAGAATAAAGTAAGTAGCTTCATCTTTCATTGGGGATTCGTCCATTGGAGATGCCTCAATTAAAGATATATTTTGCGTATCAGATTCTGATGTATCAACCTCCAATGTGATAGCAGTTTCATTGGTTTCCTTAATAGAAACTGCATCTAGCTGATCTTGACTAATGTGCTCTGAAGATAAATCAAGTGCCTGTACAGAATTTTCATCCACCGAATTTCTGAGTTGCTGCACATAGGCTTCTTGTAAACGTCTATAATTGCTGGCGGCTCCTCCTACAGTTCCAGCTACAAACATCATGGGACTTATTACTTTGAGTTTTGGAATATTAAAAACAATCAATGAAAGTAATAAGTTAAGCAGGACGACACTGGACGTTATCCATGCATTTAAGATTGCTAGTCGTTCGATATTTTGCCTTGGGTGGTTTGTAGATTTCATCTGATAATTACTCTTCACAAATAATTTTTGCATCATACCGAATTACTTTTAGCGATCGGCATGCATGGGTGTGGTTAGACTACGCTTGTTTATTTCAAGGAATTCATGAACCTGGGATAGCCGTAGGCTGCCATGTGTTATGTAATGCCTGCTAGGCTAATATCCTCGTGGTCTGGCCTATCTGATTTGTTACGAGTGCACGAATGACCTTAACGATTTTCTCACCTCCTTGTTGAGATGGCTCAATTGGCGAGAGCTTTGAATAGTCAGACGGTTCATTACATACAAGTCGTAGATCGATCAATGCTACATCCGCCTCGATTGCTTCACGGAGGATGACCTCATTGAACATGGATAAAGCGGCTTGCTGAGAAGGTTTAAGGCCAGGAACACAGTCGTAAACTGTACAGACTGCAGTAGGGTATGCATATGCGGTCACTGCCTCCAGCATGGCCTTGTACTTGCTCCGGAATTCTTGACGGATGGTAGCAAATCGCTCAAGTGCCTGTGAGATATTTGCAACCTTCTCATCCAAAACGGACAAATGGCCCAGGGCATCATTGCCACCGCAGCTTACAACAACATGCGATGCATCCGCTGGCATCTTCTGCAACTGTGCATGTACATCTGTTGTGACATCGCCGTCGACCGCAAGGAGTGTCGCCGACCAATCATCAGCAAGTACAGCCCGCAACTGCTCGATGACAGGTAGCCCCTCCGGGACGTACACACCGTTGTCGAATATCGAATCGCCGAGTAGGACTACGTGGGGCATCGTTATTTAACCGCTTAAATATTGGTTAGCTTGATTTTTCCATATATTTGCTCCACATAAGCGGCTATATAGACATGTGGAAGTTTCAAATCAGCGGCGGCTTTTATTTCCAATCTACAGACGCAAATGCGTAACCGTCCGCTGCAATACGATTTTTATAATGCTTTTTCAACTTGTTGCTTATCTTCTTGGACATTGTCCAGAGGCTACATACTCACAAAAACTTCTAGTTAATTCTTTTGAACCATAATTATCCCACCATTTAATTACTCCTGGGCGAGCTAGAAGAGTACGCATATCACGGCACCAACTTGCCCACAGTTCTTCTTCCACCAGGTTATTTCTGTATTGATAGAATAGATTTTCGTATAAATTAAAAAAGCTAAACATTAACAGACTAAATCTTAAGCGTTCATCACTGTTCAAAGTCTCTAAAGATTTCTGACCAGACCTAAAGATTCGTGTGACTTCTGCATCAGAACTAATACGTTCTTCAAGATTTCCAATCGAGTCAACAATTGCTTGATATGTAGCTCCCTTTGTTGCTTTTGTACTATCTCGAACTTGCCTTGCAAGATATACGAGAGATGCAATCACTGCAACAGCTTCTAGTATTCCAGCAATCTCGCTAATAACTTGAAGAATTTCATTAGAAGGCATTTTACTTTACCTGAGTGTTAAAAAATAAGCTTCTTCATAGCTTTCAAGACTTACATAGGTAACGAAGGAATAATCAGTCTAA
>JBCCXA010000083.1 GCA_039192515.1 Verrucomicrobiota bacterium
AGCCATCTTTCTGAAGAAAACAATAGCCGAAAAGCATACCATCGTCAGCATCAGGATATTGACCGCAGTAAGTGTGAAGAAGCCGTGAAACATCTGCACCCACGGCGTAGGCCCAAACTTATCCGGGGTGCCGATTCCCGAATAAGGCGCCAGTACCAAACCAACCATGATCCCCGACGCCAGAATAAGATTAATCAGGTAAGCCGAAATAAACCTGCCCAGAAAAAAGCGCTTCTGATCCACAGGGGTGGCGTACATAAGCCCGGATGTTTTGTATTGAATATCTTTATAGAGCACCGTACCTGTAATAAGAGCCAGGATGATACACAGCAGCATACCTCCGCCGGCCAGTGTCTTGTAAAAGATGGCACTACCATTCATCAAAGTAGCATCATTTACATAATACTTATAACTTCCCTGGGTGTACCAAATGCCTTGAAACACCAGCATGAGAAAATAGATGATGGTCAATGGCTGCGTAAAACGAGCCTTAAGTTCGAATTTTACTATTTTGCTGATCATAATCTCTGATAATTAGCGGTGATTTCTACCGTGACATAGCCATCTTTTGTATAAAGGTTTCTTATGGAAATGGCTTCCACTACATCATCTGTTACCATTTTGATAGATTCCGGGAAAACAAATCGTGTGTCTACTTTTCCCGTGTAGTCTATCACCGGTTCCGGATCAATGAGTGTTATGTGATTCGTCTCTGCGTCGAAATCAAAATAACTAGCAATGGCATACCTCGCGTAATTCAAGGAATAGTGGGACTTATATTGTGTGGAATCCAGCTCTTCGCCGGCAGGCACTCCGATATACTCGATTGGCCAATGCTCTAAGAAGATGTTCGAATCCTCAAAAATATTGAGCTCAATAAAAGCGCGAGCTATTTCCGGATTTTCCAGCAACAGATCTCTTGACCTAGAGCCGTCCATATTAACATCTACCGGTTCACTTGAGATTGCTGAGATGATGTAATAATCGCTATCAAGCCTATCTTTCAATGCATGAAATGAAGAAATCTGGTCATCATCACTACATCCGATCACAGAGGATATTATAAAAATAGCCAGACACCTGAAACACCATTTTTTTTTTAGCATCGAAATCATAAATTGTTATTGTCAATAAGCATGGGAGAATGAGTCGATTTAAATCAACTCACTCTCCATAGTTTCAAATTTCTTCACACACTTTTGCCGTGATGTGGCAGATAAACCATTTATCATTTGTTCATACAGAGACTTAAAAGTGGCTTTCTGCCCTTTATTTGCCTCAGTCCATTCCAGTAAGATAGAAATAAATCGCTCCGAACCTATCTCGGCAATTAGACCATGGAGAGCAGTAGCTCCCTTATTGATTTCCAGGTAGTCTGCCCCATCGGAGTAAAGTAACGGAGGTTCAACATTAGGTTCATTATTACGGTCTTTTCCATACTGTTCCATCTTCTTTTTCGTCAACAACCGAACAGCTTCCTCTCCAAATACCCTTTCGACAAATTGCAGTCCGATCGCTTCTGGCAGTCCCACAGCAAGCATCTCTGCCCCTTGCACGTTGGCGACTTGAATGTTATCTTGTATCCAAAGGCTTGCCAAACCGCTACCTATCTTGAGGTAGAGATAGGCTTTCTCTTGCAATCCCTTTGTGTCAGCTACCCATCCCTCTTTTTCGGAGATCACCAAGGTGTTGGCGAAAGTGTAGAATGGGTCTTGCCAGCGATGAATCTCTAACACTTGCAGCTTATCCGGTACGGCATTTGCTCCAAATTGCTTCTGCATATGGGATATTCCTTTGTCCATTGCATCTCGATACAAGTCGATGTTAAAGCTATGCTCGCGCTTATGGAAAAGGGTATAGTCCAGCCCACTTGCCACACTTTGAACAAGTGCATAGTTGGAGGACCCCAAGTGCCAATTAAAAACGGACGGACGATCAATCCTGTAAGTAGCAGTGGGACGTCCTCCCCCTTCTTCCTTTCCTACCAAGGTTCCTGCCGCAAAAGGTATCTGGCCTGCTTCGGTACTTATGGTAATGCTACCAGTAACCATTCCTGCATCCGGAGCATGGAAGTCCTGCGTTTGAGCTAAAGGATCTCCCATTTCAGCCATTCGTGAGGAAAGTCTGGTCAATCCAACCGCCTCTCTCGTTCTGTTTTCTGACAGTTCATGGTCACTGTCATATCCGATAACGGGCAAGAATTCCCGGACACTGGCAAAGCTGCCAACCCTGGTTAAGTCTCCCTGAAAATCGCCTTGTACAAAACCTACGTACTGCTTTTTACCCTCAATAGACACACTTAATAAGCTGTCTCCTTTAGCCTCTTTTGGAATAAGATAGGCTGTCAGGTTCTGATCTTCATCTTCTTTCACAGGTTTAAGCTCTTGCTGATTCAGCCTCAGGCTGGTTATCACCACAAAATCTTTCCAATTCAAAAAGAGTGTGTCAATATCCAATGCATTAGCTAAAAGAATTTCAGCCTCATAAGTCGCCTTTCTTTCCGAAGGGAAAAGATCAATTTCCAGATCAACGTTTGCATACTTTGGTTGTGGGTAGGCCTCTAAATATTTGTACTTATATTCATACTCCGCATCCAGTCGTTCTTGTTCATCTTCCGGAACAAAATTTCCATTGTCATACACATTCTTTGTAATGAACGACATCAAGAAAAAGAATACACCGATGCACCCCACCATCGCCAATTTCGAGGTATGCGCCAGTTGTACATTTTTCAGTGAGAGTCGATGACGCCATTTTTTATCAGAGCCTCTTTTCCAAAGCCATATACCAGCCATGATCAACGTAATTGCCAAAGACGTCCAAAGCAGGAAAAACCAATTGGCGGAGGTTTGGAAAATTCCGTAGCTACTGATTTCCGAAAAATCTTCTATACCCGGTACAAACCCGTAACCAATACGCAGATCTTCTACGATCCCCATGTCAAAAGAGACCACCAGGAATAAAAACAAGCCTACACTAAGGATATGGGTAATGATGCGATTAGAGGTAAGCCCTGCTACGAAAAAAACAAGGGCAGCATACATTACAAAGTTCATAAA
>JBCCXA010000084.1 GCA_039192515.1 Verrucomicrobiota bacterium
ATGGGGGGTATTTTCATGGCGCAGGTAGGTTTCCGGAAGGGTCAACCTGCCCACTTTGCGCAGGTATTCGGTAAGTTTCATGAGGGCCTGGGCGTGTTTGTTGAGGTGGGCGCCGCTCAAGGCGCCCCCTTTGCGCTGGTGGCTCCGGGCTTTCAGTTGCTTGAAGTGGGCTTGGATGTGATGGGTGTCTATCTGATTGATGTGGTTGATGTCATTGTTCTCAAGGTAATGCAGCAGTTCCCGCACATGGAGGGGTAGGTTGTATACCGTAGTAGGGGCATAGCCTAATATATCAAGCCATTCTTTGAAGGATTGTTCTAAGTACCGGAACGAGGGGGTTTGTAGGGCGAGTTTTTTCATCCCGATTTAGTCCCGGTTGATGTTTTCCCTGACTGCTGAACTGCTTGGGTTAATTTACTGGTTTTCTTGCTGTTAAGCGGTTCTTTTTGAGAATGAACTGCTGCTGAACTTCTGAACTGCTTTTCCAGCTTAAGCAATACGTTGTCAAGTACGCTGTCTATTTTATTTTACATTTGCTTGTAATCGGCTAGGCTGGCCACTTGATAGCAATAGCCTTTCTTTTGGTCTCCCGACCCTTTTCTGACGTAGTCGTATTGTTGTAGTTGTACCATGAATTTTTTTTGGTTGCTCGGCTTTTCTTTTAAGGTCTGACGGACTTCTTTATTGGTGAAGGTGGTCTTTGCTTCGGCCTGTAACCAGTGTTTTAAGCGTTCATAGTAGTTTCTACAGGCCCCGGAGAGCTCATCAGATTTCCTCAGCAACACTGCTTTCATCAAGGTATTGGCTTCTCTTATGTCTTCGAGGGTGGTGGCTATGAATTCTTCCCCGGTGTCCTGGTCGTATTGTTTCTCACGTTGGTATTGGTGGTAGAAGGTGACGGCTTCGATAAAAGCCAGGTAGTGGGCGTTGGTCCGCCGGGGCTTAAAGACTTCCTGTGGGATTTTCAATTGCTCGGCATAGGGGTTTCTGACCTGTACGGGCTGCAGGACGCGTTGCCTGTTTTTGAACTGTTCTACGATTTGATGTTCTGCTATTTTGTCTATCCGGCCGGCCGACTCGGCACGCTGGTACTGCATGATGTTTTCGTCCTGCTCCCGGCTTTCATCGATGTAGATCAAAAAGCTTCGGTTGGCGTTGTCTTGGTATAAGGTTTCTTTGGTGGTGCAACCGGCCACGCTTACCGGACCTTCTACTTTTAAGGTGACGGTCCGGGTTTCGCCTTTGGTGTTTTTGACGACGACGGTCTTGGTGAGTTGCTTTTTGCTTTTGATTTCTCGTAAGGGATACAATACATCTTCTGCGCCGTCCAGGTCCTCGATTAAGATGAGTTTGTTCCTGAGTTCCCGTTGCCCAAAGTAGTAGAAGGCGTTGCCGCTCAGGGTGGTGATTTCCAGTTTGTCTTCTTCGGGGATTAAGGCGCCTATTTTCTCCTGCAAGTGGGTCTTGCCTATCCCGCTGCTGCCTAAGCTGATGATGTGCAAGGGGTTGTCTCGTTTCCGGCTGGTGAAGATTAAATACATTAACAGCCGGTTGTCTTCTTCGCCAATGACACCGGCTTTGCCAATGTCTTCTCTGGTGCGGGCCATTAGGTTCGGGGCACTGAGGTAGAGTCTTGCGGCTTGGATCTCTTCGCTAGTGAGCAGTTTCTTTCTTTCCGGTTGCCGGTCTTGGTTTTCGATCTCCCGCAGTCTGTAGTGTTCCAGTTCATCGGTGAGTTCGGACAGAGCGGCACCAATCACGCTGGTGCCCACTTCCAGTTTTTCTGCCACGCGCCGAATGAGTTTTTCTACCTGGGTGTCGTTGTATAAATCCAGGTTGTGCCTTAAGGCCGGCCTTTGGTCTTCTGTAATTTTGATCTTAAGGGTAACTCTCAGCCGGTCTAAACCCTCCAAACGGATGCCGCCCAGTACGGCGATGTCTAACATGCCCTGTGCGTAGGTCAGGTGGGCGGGGTTTGAACTATTCAGGGAAGGGGGCATAAATAAAATTGTTAACACCTAATTAGGTGCTAAGATACCAGATCAGTTTATTTATTCAAACTATATCGCTTTTGAATAACCATTTTAGTTTCCATACCTTTGTTTTTAGACAATAGATACGGTTTTTAAACCCTTAAACGTTGCTTGTTATGGATTTCGGAAGTACTGTAGTCACCTTTAGAAAGGAGCAGGGAATATCTCAAACTGACCTGGCTAGCCAGTTGGGCATCCATAAAAATGTACTCGGTAGGTACGAAAGAAACGAGGTCATGCCCTCCATCGAGATTGCCCGCAAGATTGCTGATATCCTCGAGGTATCACTGGATTACCTCACAGGCAAAGTAGATGTGGAGATGGATAAGGACACCCAGACCCGTATACTGGAAGTTTCAAAATTTGCCGAAGAAGATCGGGAACATATCTTCTCGGTCATTGATGCTTTTATCGCCAAAAGAAAGATCCAGTCGATTATGTAGGCCAAAGGCTCAAGTTACAAACTTAAGCCAGAGAGGGACTCTGAGTAGGAGAAAAGGCCACTAAACTTGAGAGCCTTTAGTTTAACTTACCCTCTTAAACTAAACAATTCCTGAAAAAAGAAAAGTATTATCTTCCCGCTGGAAAATTTTTAAACCACCCATATTCTATTTTTAAATAGAGTAGTATGGAAGCCAAAATAATAGCAATTACTAAGATTATTGCTCTTTCTTTATTTGGTAAATTCGGAAACCTCCAAGACATCAATTACTGGCTTTTTACGTTCAAGATACCTAAACTTAGCAGTGTTAGGCAAACTATTAGCATTCCCGATAAGAGAACTATATTATTCATTCTGTTAAAATCAATCGAATAGTAAATATACCTGATGAAGTAATTTGATACATTAAACCCAAAGTGTATAAGAATACAAGCATAAATGTTTCTTGATCTATAATAGACCCAGGCTGTCACTACACCCAAAATAAAAATGGCTAAAGCTTCCGATATATTTGTTATTCCAAAATGCCCTATCCAAAAAAG
>JBCCXA010000085.1 GCA_039192515.1 Verrucomicrobiota bacterium
ATAAAGGCTGCTAGCGCTAACCCGGTGAATTCTCTCAAGAGTGAATAGCCCTCCTCAAATATTGCCTCCACGCTGGCCCTTGAAGTTCCTCAGGTTCTTCATTAAAAAGAAATACCTGGAGGAGATAGAAGGGGATATGGAGGAACGATTTCAGGATAATCTGAAGACTTTTTCAGTGAAAAAAGCCAGACGTCTCTATGCCTGGGATACTTTAAAACTTTTGCGCTCTACGCTTATGAAAAGCCTGGATGGAGATATTCGATTAAATCACTATGGTATGTTGAAAAACTATCTTAAAACTTCAGTTCGAAACGTTAAACGTCATGCCCTTTTTTCAGGTATTAATGTTGTTGGATTGGCGGTTAGTCTGTCCATAGGGATATTCATGATTGTACTGCTTTCCGAGCTACATTCTTTTGATGCATTTCACGATAAAAAGGACAGAATTTACCGGGTAACTACTTCCAGACAAGCCCTATTTCAAGGCGAAGAAGACTATCTTGCCACGGCCTCTCACTATATCGGAGACCGGATGTGGCAGCAGGTCCCGGAAGTAGAACAGGTACTGGTGCTAAGAAGAGGTCTCACTGTTGACTTGCACAGTGATCAAAAGGCCATTGCTACCAGCGGTTATTACGCTACTAATTCATTTTTTAATGTCTTCTCATTTAAACTTTTAAAGGGAAATCCCCAAACGGCTTTAAAGAGTCCGGGTGCAATAGTATTGACAGAATCTGCTGCTAAAAGGCTATTTAATACTATGGACCCGATAGGTAAGACAGTTGGGGTGGAGGGCAATGGAGATTTTAATACAGGAATGATCACCGGTATTGTAGAGGATCCACCGGTTAACTCACACGTTACTTTTGAGATGTTGGTCTCAATGAAAACCATGGAAAACAGCCTGGTGGAGAGTAGGAGAGGCATCAAGAATAATCCTGGAAATTATGCTGAAAGCTATGTTTATGTTTTACTAAAAAAAGATGCCGACATAGCGAAGATCGAATCGATCATGGCAGATATGATGGCTGATCATAATTCGCGAAAGGCTCCCATGACGCTTACTCTGGAGCCCATGGAGCAGTTTATAACAGGAGGTGCAGGAAGCCCGCCAGGTCCGACATTCTCAAAACGCAAAATCAATATGATGATGGGACTCACGTTCATTGTGCTGCTAAGTGCTTGTTTCAATTACACTAATTTATCGCTGGCTAGGGCATTGAGACGTTCCAAAGAGATCAGTGTGCGTAAGGTAATTGGAGGTACATCCCTTCAAATATTTTTACAGCTCATATTAGAGGCTATTCTTCTGTCTTTGATTGCCTTAATCTTGGGTTTAGGACTGTTTTTTTTCATCAAACTGGGGTTTTTAAATCTTCCCGAGCTAGTTGCTACGAGCCCACCTACATTCAGATTGGACCTGGGTCCTATTCATGTTATTTATTTTCTGTTGTTCACACTTGTCGTGGGAACTATTGCCGGTTTTTTTCCTGCATTAGCACTTTCGAAACTCAAGGCAATAGCGCTTTTTAATGATATCAGCAAGGTAAAACTGTTTTCTGGAATTAACGCAAGGCGGGCATTGATTACCTTTCAATTTACTCTTTCTATTGGTTTGATAATGTGCTCTGTAATGGTGCATAAGCAGTATCAATATGTATTGAACTACGACCTGGGATACGATACAGAAAACATTGTGAACATTCAGATTCAAGGGGACTACATGGATCAGCTTGAGAATGAATATACAAAAATGTCCGAGGTAGTGGCTACCTCAAGATCCTACGTGGTATTGGGAACCCGAAACGCAGAGCTGGGAGAAGCCTTTTCTGAAGATAAAAGTGATATGGTACTATTTACTACCAATTATATTGGTCAAAATTATTTGGACATGCACGGGTTTGAATTGATTGCGGGTAGTGGATTTCAGGCGTCCTTAAAGGAAGAGCAAATACAAAATGCCATTGTTGTCAACGAAACATTTTTAAGGGAATTAGATCTAGGCGACCCCCATGAAGCTATTGGAAAGAATATCTGGTATTTCGGTGAAAGAAAAATGCAAATTCAAGGAGTAGTCAAAGATTTCATCAGTATGTCCCTGGATGCTGAAGTACCGAAGGCTTTTGCGTTTGTGAATATGAGAGCAAGAGGTGATGGGATACTAGGAGTGAAAATAGCGAGTAACGACTTGTGGAATACCATGGAAAAATTAGAAAAAAGCTATAAAGAATTAGACCCTGTTCATCCTTTTGAGGCTACCTTTTATGATGATGAAATTGCCAGAACATACGCTTCGAGCAAAACCACTTATTCGGTTATTTCATTTCTTGCCTTCTTAGCCATTTCCATTTCGACACTTGGCTTGTTAGGCATGGCGATTTATACTTCTGAAAGCCGCTTGAAAGAAGTCAGTATTCGCAAAGTGCTGGGAGCTGGAATTAGTAGTCTAATGTTGCTTCTTTCCCGTGCTTTTTTAGGAATGATCATCATAGCTGCTGTAATAGCCGTGCCGGGAGCGACCTATATTGTGGATGATTATATATTAAACGAATTCCTTTATAGAACAGAAATAGATCTCATTGAAATGCTTTCCGGGTTCATCATAGTATTGTTTATTGGAGTACTTACTGTTGGCTGGCGGGTACGAGCAGCTGCGGTCCAAAACCCGGCTAAACTATTACGAAATGAATAGCAAACCCTCACCTCCCAAACTTTTTCTCCGCTTCTTACGCTGGTTCTGCCGCCAGGATTACCTGGAGGAAATCGAAGGAGACATGGAGGAAAGGTTTCAGGATAACCTAGGACTTTTTTCAGTAAGAAAAGCTAGAAGACTATACGCCTGGGATACTTTAAAGCTTTTACGCTCAACGCTTACGAAAAGCCTGGGTGGTGATATTCGATTAAATCAC
>JBCCXA010000086.1 GCA_039192515.1 Verrucomicrobiota bacterium
AACCATAGAATTACTTGAGCACATCAGTGAAGCCAAGGGAATAAAAGATGAAGAACTGGAAGTTATTGGCGAGCTCATTTCAAACATGTTTGGCGCCATAGAGGTCAATAAAGATATAAAAGCAGGAAAACCTCAAAAAGACGCGCTTAATGATTTTATGAAAAGAGTAGTGGGCACCATCAGCTAAATAAAGAGGCTGTCTGAAAAGGTAGAAAACCAACATTTCAAGTCATTCTGGCCAAGGAAGAATCTCGCTAAGTTTTTTATTTTAAGCAGTCACTTAAGTTTAGTAAGATCCTTAGCAGACTTAAGATGACATACCTTTTGAGACAGCCTCTTTCATGTAGGAGCTAGTCGTTTGAAAGCGGTTCATATTCCTTAAAAGGAGACAGATCAGCCTTTTCTGCTGCTGATCTAAACTGGTGCCACTCGTTTTTGTAAAATTCGTTGACCGCCTCAATAGCTTCTTCAAGTTTAGATTCGGCTTGCTCTACTAATCTCAACTCTGTTGCGCCCGGAGCTACTAATGCTGAACTCACATAGAAGCCGGCCGTACCAAAACGACTTGAGATAGATGGTATAGGAGAGCGAATTATACCTTGCTTTTTACTGTTATCCTCCCCAACAAACGGGATCATAAGGTTTTCTATGGAATCCTTAACCGCTTTGGTCTTGTCTATCATTTCCTTAAAGCCTTCCTTATCCTTCTCCTTCATTTTTTTCATATAGTCGTCTGCAATCTCTTTTGATTCCACTAATCGCTGCATAGCCATACCCGCTAACCCTTGTCCATTTTCAATTCTTTTTAACATTTCCCGTTTTGCAGAAAGCATACTATTTGACATTTCTACGCGCGGATCAAACCGAACGTTAACCATTGTGGAATCACTCTTTTCACCGAAAGTTAGTCTGAGTTTGTAGCTACCCGGCAAAACAGTAACCCCACGCGGTTCGGCCGCACCTTCTTTCACTTTTCTACGGCTTGGTCTACGTTGTCCCTTCTCTTCAAGCCCCCAGTACATGCGATTGAGGCCTTTTTCCTTTGGAGCTTTTCTTTTGATAGTTCTGATTAAATCTCCGGATCCGTTAAAAACTTCAAGGGTTAGAGAATCATAGCTGATCTTATCTTCTTTTTCAACTTCGTCTTCCACAGGTTTTGGTTCAGGCTTAGCAGCTTTCTTTTTTCTTTTACTCTTTTTAACCGGCTCTTCTTTAACCACCTCTTCTTTTTCTTCCGGTTTGTTTACTATGTAGGACAGCATGGCCCCGCCTTTTCTATTCTCACCATTATAAATAGCATCTGCTCCAAAACGTGTTCCTGATGGTTGCTGATTTAGGGTAATAAACGCATCAGGAGCGTCAAAAAGAACTACTTGTTTTTGCATGGTAGAACCTCCGCTTTTAGCAAGCTCCCTTAACGGCCTGATGTCATCCAATACGTACGCTGCACGACCATAGGTTCCAATCACCAAATCATGCTCTCGTGGATGTATGACCAAGTCCATGGTAGAAACATTCGGATAATTTTCACCCCACTGCGTCCAATTTTCTCCTGCATCTATACTTACATATAAACCACCGTCAGAGCCAAGAAACATCAAGTTGGGCTCTACAGGATCCTGAACAAAACAAAGTGTGTACGTCCAAACCTGGCTTTCATTAACCAAGCTGCGCCAAGTTTTTCCATAATCAGCTGTATGGAATAAATACGGTTTAAAATCGAAGTTTCTATAATTATTAACGACAGCAAAAGCCTCTCCGGCGTTGTAAGTAGAAGCCTTAATTTGTGCAACCCATCCGGCATTCGGCATGCCGGTGATATTAGCGGTTACATTCGTCCAGGTTTGCCCTCCATCCCTAGTTATTTGTATCAAGCCATCATCCGTACCTACCCAAAGCAAATCTTTTTCAATAGGGCTAGGTGCAACCGCCAGGATAGTAGTATTATTTTCCGCACCGGTAGCATCCATGGTCAGACCTCCACTTTTGTCCTGCTTCTGCTTTTCAGGATCATTTGTGGTAAGATCCGGTGAGATAATGGACCAGGTAACTCCCTTATCTGAACTTTTATGCACAAACTGACTGCCAAAATACACCGTGGAGTTATCAAAAGGATCTTGTGCGATAGCGGCGTTCCAGTTAAACCTTAAACGCATGTCAGGATTAGGGTGAGTAGGACGTACAATTCTTGTATGACCTGTCTCTCTATCATACCTGACAACAAAGCCCTGCTGCGACATTGAATATCCATACCTCGAATCATCAGGATCAGGAATAACATCAAACCCGTCGCCAAACGAAAGTTCTTGCCAGTATGAATTTCTTATCCCTTGTGATTTCCAAACGTAGGCCGGGCCACCCCAAGAGCCATTGTCCTGCATACCTCCGTACACATTGTAAGGGTATTCCATATCAACGTTAATATGGTAGAACTGCGCTAGCGGTAAGTTTTCTACAAAGCGCCAGGACTTGCCACGGTCCCTGGTTATGTTGAGTCCACCATCGTTACCCTCTATCATAAAGCTTGGATCTTCCGGATTGATCCACCAGGCATGGTGATCGGGGTGTACACCATTATCGACACCATAAGCAGGCATCAGTTGTTTAAAAGACTTACCGGCATCTTCACTCACGTTCACGTAAGTGAAGACAGTATAAACCCTATTCTCATTTTGAGGATCTACATAGATATCCGAGTAATAGAAAGGCCGATTACCTATTTCACTCCCCTTATCATTTACTTTCTCCCAAGTATAACCTCCATCATTAGATCGATAGAAAGCATTCTTCTTGGATTCCACTAATGCATATACTCTTTTTGGATCGCTTTTGGAAACGGCAACTCCTATTCTACCTAAATCCCCTTTAGGAAATCCATCGTCTTCGGATATCTTCTTCCAGTTTTCA
>JBCCXA010000087.1 GCA_039192515.1 Verrucomicrobiota bacterium
CCCTCCACCTTTAACAAAAACATCTCTTAGCTTCTTGCTATCTTGGAGCATCTGCCCCAAATACCAAAAGGTGTAAAAAGATCTTGGCCCCATGATTCCGTCAACTTCTTGGCTAAAAGCCTTGGAGCGCTTATTCATCTTCGCTCCCTTTAAGAAGGTTTGTAGTTGATAGACAAAATTAGCATAAGCAATAGGTGTTTTTTGCGGAGTCACCTCACCGAAAGGTTTGACTTGATCTAAGCGCAGACGTCGCCACCATCTCAAGTTTTTCGCAGTGACTTCCTCATAATCAATCTCATAACGCTTGGCTTGGTCTTCTATATCTCCTGTCGCCTGACCCGTAGGTTCTCTGGATAGACTTCCAGGATCAAGGGACAGGCGACTCGCGCTTACCGATTTGCCTCGCACAATATTATCAGCCACCTGATCAGCTTCTTTTTCCGCTGGACTATGGACAGGCTCTATAAACTTCGCTTGGGCAATACGCCCCAATGATTTTCGTTGTTGTTGCACATGCACCAGTTCATGTGCCAACAATCTTTGTCCGGACAAGGTATCAGGAGAAAATGCACCGCGTCCAAAGACTATGTGGTTCCCTAAGGTATAAGCACGCGCACCTAGATATTTGGCTGATTGGGCTGCTGCCTCATCGCTATGGACTTTGACTTGTGGCAAAAGTCCACTCATCCCTAGTTGACTGCCTAGATAGTGGCTAGAATCTGATACCAAGGATTTTCCCGTAGAGGCTAAAGTTGCCAAATAGTTCGTGTTCTCCGAGCTACTAGAACCGGTGCAACTAGGACAACTTCCTCCACAGGCACAGGTTGCTTTCCTTTGCACATAGTAAGAAGCTTCCACTTCTCGAGCCGAGTGAGAAAGCTCTGCCTGGGAGCGTTCATGAGTCTGCTCCGTGCTCTTCTTAGATCCTCCACTCCTCTCGACTTTCTCTCGAATCATGCTGCAAAAAAAGAATAACCCAAGCATGAAAGATAGTGCAAGAAGCCTGTGGTATCACAGGGTATTCACTTTGCTTTGAGCAGTTTCCTACCATCCTTCTTCATCGCTTGGATATCAACATTGCCTAAAATACTAATGAGCTTTTCATCATCTGCTGCAACGAAAGCAGATACGTCATTAAGGTCAACCATGCGATTAGCCATCTCCATACCGCGATTTATCACCGAACATCGAAAATACAATCTTAACCGTGGTAATTTATCTTAACGAAACATCCAATCGGTAGGTCTTTTAATCAAGTATTCTTGCCCGGCCTTAGGCAAACTATAAAAAACCTGATACAAGATATCTGCGGTATAATAAACCGCCAACGCCAGATCTCTATCGCGAATTGACCCTTTAATGCCCCCTTGTATGCCTTGAAAATCACTTCGCTTAGCTAAATATTGTAATTCAGTCTTTGTAACTTGAGAAGTACTGTCTATCAGATGCTGACGCGCATCTATTCCAGCTCGGTAAGCCTTCATCTCGTTAAAGAAAAGGGCTAATTGTGTCCTAATATTCATGCGGACTCTAGTATTTAGTTTACTATATTTGGGGTATTTCTGATGAAACCAGGCATGAAAAGTTTCATGAAAGATTAGTTCACGCAAGCGAGAAGCTGGAATCGGTCTAGGAGGAAACCGAATGACTTGGTCGCTAAGGCTAAATGTAGCACCAGCTGTATCGGAAACATACTCAGGATCACGCATCATAGATGTGTTCTTTTTGGGCTTCATGCTAAATTCACTACCCAATCGTATCACATCTGTTCCTCTATTAGCCTTTAAAGCATGTATAAAATCAGTTACTGGAAAAAGTTTTAACGCCAGGCTTAATTCATGTTCGAGGACATCTTGAGTGGGAATGCTAAACCTTCCCCATATACTAGACTTGTGTGTCAAAGTGTTTGCGATAAAATCTATATCATTCTTAAAGACCTTCGTAGCAGAATAACCAGGCACGGTAGCTGCTCTAAAATTCTCCAATACTTTCATGATTTCACTTACATTGGCTCTAATGATGGGTGAGTCTAATTCCGCTCCAAGACGAAAATTTTCATCTAAAATTCTGACAAGATCATCTAACCTAGCAAAATCCTTGCGAAAGCCTGCATACGTTCGCTTTGCTCTTAAATGATCAGCCCAAGCGACTTTGTCTACGGCGTGCTTTTTTTCCCACACCTTCCACCACCTCCACCTCTCATTGACTTTACTAATTGTACCGGCTTCTGAATAAGCTTTATTAAATTCGAATTTTAACTGAGCAACCAAGGTTTCGAGATCAATCCCATTGATACGCAGGTAGGTAGAGCCAGTTGGTCCTTGAGCAAATGCGAGGTTTAGCGACCCACTGTAAACACTAGAAGCGGGAGTGCCGAGCACAGCATCATTCGCAGCTATATCTTTGTAGCGAATGATAGTTCTAGCATCCAAGGCATCCTTGGCTGCAATCTGTGCATCAATTTTATGCCAAGGAATCCACGGCTTTTTAATAAGATCTGGAGTGCGTTTAGGTCTATTTTTCGAAAATGGATTCCACCGCGATGCCAATTCCTCTGACGACCTGAGCTCTCCCTTTGCCGTCGCATCCGGAAACATCTGTGACATCACCTTGTTAGAGCGGAACTTCGCATCTACTTGAGCTGATTGAGTAACGCCTTTGGCTACATCATCACCTACAACTCGTCCCTCAGCTTTGGCCTGTGCTTCAAATTCCTCTTGCAACGCTTTGATGGCACTCTTCATCCTCGGTGATGAAGCATTGTGTAAGTAATATTTATAAGCACCCCGCATAGCACTCAAACTGATAGCGCCCGCCATAAACAACAATAA
>JBCCXA010000088.1 GCA_039192515.1 Verrucomicrobiota bacterium
CCTTTTTGCCACAGCTTGTGATGCCATGTGCGATTCGTCCGTAGCGGCTATCAGATAGGTAAAACCTAAATTTTCGAATGCATATCTGATAACTGTTTTGCCTGCTTCTGTGGCATACCCCCTTTTTGTATATGACTTAAGCAGTGTATAAATGAGCTGTGGTTGTGGCTCGCCAAAGAAATACCATAACCCGGTGTAGCCGATTACTTTTTCTAATTCTAATGGCATGATTTTCCACAGACCGTAACCATTTACTCCAAATAGTGATTGGTTCTCTCTTAAGATTTCCGCCGATGTCTCCGGGCTTATAACTTCATCGTCCCACAGGTACTTTCTTATGAATGCATCTTGGTTGAGGGAAAGACATAAAGCTTCATCTTCCACGGTGAACGGGATCAGCTTTAACCTTTTGGTAATAAGTATATGATTTTTCATTGTACAATTACTAAACGGACAAGAGGCCAGGCACGCTTAACTAACGTTTGTAAAAATTTACACTAACGAAGTTAGCAAGAAAGTCTCTTCTTCTTTTTGACCGGCAGCGGTCTTCTTATAGGAAAGCAAAACGTTCCTTGCTATTTTAGGTAAAAACCAATTGTAGCGGTATGCGACTTTCAATCACAATCTTTCTATTATTCCCGCTGCTGTCAAACGCCCAAACATTAAAAGGCACGTGGATGGGCTATGATAGTTACAATTCCAAAGTGAAAATGGGCGTTACTGATGAATTTATGATCATGTACAGTTATGGTTACACGGACGACCCGAATAACTCTAGCTGGCGTGCCTATGATAGCATTCCCTTACACTTTATGGAAGACGGCGTTATCGTTATTAAAAATAAGCGTGGTGGAGCGGGGTTTGCAGCAGGTGCTTTTACCTTTCGTGAGAACGGCCAAGTACTGAAGCTTGCTCAGCTTTTTAAAAAGTTTGACTCTCCGGAAGCGGCGCTGAAAGCGGCTGAGGAGTATAAGTATACTGACCTGATAGTAAAGGAATATTACCGTTTAGGAGAAATGAGCAGGCTTGAAAATAAAAAATCGCTTGATGAACTGACCAAAAAAGACTTTTTGTTGGTGATGAACCGACTGCAGGCCTATGACAAGGAAATGGAAGGCTTTTTGGCTTCGGAAGATCAACGAATGCGGCGTATGATCTATCGGTTTACGGAAGGTATTATCAATCGCACATTTGTAGAGCTGGGGTATAACCCATATAAAATGACTGATCAATGGTTTTTTGAAAGATTCAGGGATGATCCTGATGTACAACAACGTATGCAGGCTCAAGTACACTTAAGGCTGGAATAGGCCGCTGTAACAATTGGTAGGGCCGGTCGTCTAAAGTTTGATGGTTCGGATTATCGCATTTTTTTGCTGCCTGTTTCTTGTGGAGAGTTTATTCGCACAAACGTTTAGTGGTCTGGTAGTAGATGCAGAAACAGGTTTAGGTATACCTTTTGTCAATATCGGAATTCCGGAACTCGGCGTGGGTACAGTCAGCAATAAAAACGGAGAGTACAGGTTAACAGTGAAAGGAGAAAATTACGTGATTCTCTTTTCTTCCATCGGTTATCAGAAAAAGGAGGTATCCGCTGCGGATTTGACCAAGAATTCATTTGTAAGGATGTATCCCAAAGTCGAGTTATTGGATGAAGTAGTTGTAGAAGCCAGCCGCTATGGTGAAGACGTAGTGCTGGGCTACAAGCTGGACAATAAAGGACATAGCATTGGTTTTGGCAGTCGCCAACTTGGTACTGAAATAGGAGCTCACATCAAAGTGAAAAAAGAAGCTGTGTTAAAAAGTGCACATTTTACAGTGAACTTCACAGGGGCGGATAGTTTGCTGTTTCGGGTAAATGTGTATGACTTTGCTAAAGAGGAGCTCGGAGAAAAACTGACACCAAGAGACATCATTATTCGAGCGCCACAGAAAAAAGGAACATTCGATGTGGATCTTGAATCTTACGACATATGGGTGAAAGAAGATGTCTTACTCACTCTGGAATGGGTGCAAGATGATGAGGGCAAAGGGAATGAAGGCCTGATGTTCCGATCTAAGAAAGGCTCGGGAACCAATCTTTATACCAAGCGTACCAGCTTTGCAGAGTTTAAAAAGCTTTCAGATGAAGTTTCGGTAGCTCCAAAGTTGAAAATAGGCTTTTATCTCATTGCTGTTCAGAAATCCCACTGAAAGGCAGAACCTTCCCACTGCCAATAAGTAGTCAGAATTTTAATCAAACCGCTGTTGATTAAACCCGGACCTGAGCTTGACATAGACTATAGCTTGGCCGTAACAATTCAAAACGGGTGTTAGTCCGGAATAGACAGCAATTGCCAAGGATAAATACAGAAATAGCTTTCCCGAGTAATGTTGAAGCACTCTTCAATATCCGGATACTGGATCTGTTGGGTCTGATCTTCTTGGGTAACCAACCCTGTCCTGATTCAAATTTGTGCAGGACTGTTGGATGACTCATTGCCATTACAAGCCATTTTTAGCATTGAAAAAGTAAGTGGAGAAGTCTATTTCTCATATACTTTTTGTAAAAGGCGCACAGTTATGAATGACTGCTGTGAGGAAGCAATTGATATCTTTTAAAATACCAATGGCACGAGCCACTTACCTATAAGCACTAAAATTAAGATGCTAATAATATTCAGTAGCACACCGGCCTGCATCATATCTCTAATTTTGATATGGCCACTGGCAAACACTATTGCATTGGGTGGAGTGGATATTGGCATCATAAAAGC
>JBCCXA010000089.1 GCA_039192515.1 Verrucomicrobiota bacterium
AACAATACCGGAATAATTGCAGGGGCTTCTAAGTTATTTAATGTACCTACCATCGTTACAACTGTCGCTGAAAAGTCTTTCTCTGGCCCCGTATTTCCTGAAATCAAAGAATATTACCCAGATGATACAAAATACATTGACAGAACTACTATGAACTCTTGGGAAGACGAGAATTTTTTAAAAGCCGTGAAGGCTACGGGTAAGAAAAAGCTTGTCATGGCCGGGCTCTGGACAGAGGTATGTATAACCTTAGCAGCCTTATCCGCCTTAGAGGATGATTACGAGGTGTATGTAATTTCTGACGCTTCAGGAGGGGTTTCCCAAGAGGCTCATGATATGGCCATGACCCGTATGATTCAAGCTGGCGTTATCCCCATGACTTCGATGCAATATCTGTTAGAGATTTACCGTGACTGGGCACGATCTGATCAATATGTTGAGGTTAACAATCTAGCCATAAAACATGGTGGTGCATACGGTTTGGGTATTGATTATATCAAGACTATGCAAAAATGGGCTAAGGAAGCAGAATCAGATAAGTAATTGAAAAGGCTCGACTATCGGGCCTAATTTCTTAATAAACGGGTTCCGTTACTATTTCAACACCACTTAAGCCTTATGTGTCCATAAGTTATGGAATTAGAGCTTAAGACTCTCTAAACCATGAACCAATTAAATCACTAAATGATGAAAGATTTTGATCCAAAAAGACGAGAATTCCTGAAGGGTTCGTTAGCACTAGGCGCCACGGGGATGGTCTTAGCTTCGCCGTTGAGTAGTTTACTAGCACAACAATCCGGTAAGGCTGATATGGTGGTACGTAACGCAAAAGTGTCCACCGTAGACCCAAACCTTCCCTCTGCTGAATCCTTTGCTATTAAAGATGGGATTTACTATCGAGTGGGTTCTAACAATGCTGTGGCCGACTTGGTCGGATCAGATACCAAGGTAATAGATGCTAAAGGTCACAGAGTGATCCCTGGACTCCATGACTCGCATACCCATGGCATCCGTGAAGGTCTGCATTATGCCATGGAACTGCGCTGGGATTGGGTAGATTCTGTAGAAGAAGCACTGGCTATGCTTGCCGAGGAGGTAAAGCATACACCTAAAGGCCAGTGGATAAGGGTAGTGGGCGGTTTCTCTTGGGAGCAATTCCGGGAAAAACGAATGCCTACACTTGAGGAGATAAATAAAATAGCTCCCGATCATCCAGTTTATATTTTTTATCTCTATGCCTACGGGATGCTTAACCGAAAAGCGGTTGAAGTACTGAATTATAATAATGAGCCGATAGACCTCTATCATAAAGGGAGAATTGAAAAAGATAGGAGAGGAAGGGCAACAGGTATTATTACTGCGGCTCCCTCCGGATTGATCATGTACAAAACGCTCACCAAGTTGCCTAAAAAATCAAAAGAGCAACAAATACTTGGAACGAGACATTTCATGAACGAGATGAATGCGCTTGGTCTCACTTCAATTTCCGATGCTGGTGGGGGAGGAATGCAATACCCTGATGCATACGATGTCATGTACGACGTTCATAAGCAGGGCTTATCGACCGTGAGAGTTGGGATTCATACGTTTCCACAGGTAGGTGGGCGTGAGTATGATGATTACAAGCGATGGATTGGAATGGTGAAGCCCGGCGATGGGGATGACATGCTTCGGTTCATAGGAGGAGGAGAGAATATATGCTGGGCAGCTTATGATTATGAAATATTTGCTCAGGAACGCCCTAATCTAGATGCCGATGTTCGAGATAAGGCTATGCCTATTTATAAACTTCTGGCTGAAAATAACTGGCCTTGGCGACAACATATCACCTACAACGAATCGGCTGATATACTGCTTGATATGTATGAAGAGGTAGCGAAAGCTGGAGATGGCAAGTTACCACAGGGTACTATCATTGATCATGGGGAAACCTTTTCTGATAGAACACTTGAACGCATTGCTAAATTGGAGATGGGTATTGCGATTCAGAATAGGATCGCTTATCAGGCTGAAGATTTTGTAAGGCGTTACGGAGCGGCAAAGCTTGCTCAAACACCTCCGATTAGGAAAATGTTAAAAATGGGTATCCCAGTTGGAGGAGGAACGGATGCCACTCGGGTTAGTTCATATAATCCTTGGTATTCCATCTATTGGTTGGCGACAGGAAAGTCAAGAGGTGGAAGGCAGATGTATGGCGATGACAACATTCTCACGAGAGATGAAGCCCTGCAACTTTGGACCACTGGTTCTTCCTGGTTTACAGGTGATCTTGGTAAAAAGGGTGCGATAAAAGAAGGTCAATTAGCGGATTTTTCCATCCTGAATCATGACTTTATGACCGTGCCTGATGTACTTATTCCGCGGACACACGCTAAACTTACGGCCGTAGGCGGAAAAGTTGTTCATGCATACGATATGTTCGAAAAATTTGCACCGAAGGCATTGCCCGATGTTTCTCCGGACTGGTCGCCCTTGTATCGCACGGGAGATTTCAGAAAGCTATACATGAGCTAAATCTGTCCTAACGAAATCAAAAAGGACCGTGATCAATCAAAAAACAGTCGTCTGACCACTTAGAGTGGTCTGACGACTAAGCGTAACACTTATAAATTTTAAAACAATGGAAACTATAGTCAAAACAAACTGGAGTGTGGA
>JBCCXA010000090.1 GCA_039192515.1 Verrucomicrobiota bacterium
TCGCCTCCTTTATTCCAAAGAGGTCCCTGAGAGGCTACCCAGATTACATTTGAGTTCTCAGGATGGACAATGATCTCAGAAATATGTTCTGAGCTCTTAAGCCCCATATTTTTCCAGGTAATACCACCATCTTCACTTTTATAGATGCCATCTCCATAGCCTATATGACGACCTCCTACGTTTTCACCGGTACCTACCCAAACAATATGTGGATTAAGATGGTCAACCGTCACACAGCCTATGGAATAGGAAGACTGCTTATCAAAGACAGGAGTCCAAGTGGTTCCTGCATTTTCAGTTTTCCAAACACCACCTGATGCTACTGCTACAAACCACGTGTTTTCGTCTTCAGAATGAATGGCTATGTCGCCGATTCTGCCTGACATGAAAGCAGGACCAATATTTCTCAGTTTTAATCCTGAAAATACTGAGTCTTGCATCAAAGAAGTTGATTGTGGACTTGTAGTACTCCGCGATCTCCGTTGGCTGAATGCGGAAAGGGATGATAACAAGACCAACAACAGTAAAATAGTGGATTTAGTAGCTTTCATAAATTTATGTGTTAGGATGAGCCAATATAGGTTGGTCCTATTTCAAAAGAAAGAAGCGTTCTAAAAATATGAAGAGCGGTAAGAGCGTAGTTTATTTAGAAGTCATATTCGACGTAAGATGGTTCAAACTCATTGGTCGCGAAGTGGGGATCAATTTGTACCTGGCTAAACTCATAATGCTGGTAAAGCCCATGAGGATCATAAACTTTTATTTTCATGGGGGTCTTAGTGGTTTTATCTACACTTAGTATCATTCGAGGACAATAATCATTGGGTATGGTCAGAGATTCGCCTGCCTTAAGCTTACTAGAGCTATCCAGGCCGGCATTATTTCTTTGGATCATTTCCCGACTTATTTTTTTCTCTTTGACCAGATCTTGTATCGAAATGTTTTCGTCTGGCGTATACCGAACGAACGAAAAATTTGGATTATTAAACTCAAGTATCCAGCAGTCGCGACCGCTTACAATTTCATTGCCAGCCACTTTAGCCATGCGCTCAAGTTCGCTATCATACTTTTTAAAAAGCGATTCCAAGATATCTAAAAAACAATCAAAACCGGAATCTAATATGGTATGATG
Organism: Verrucomicrobiota bacterium; assembly: GCA_039192515.1. NCBI lineage: Bacteria > Pseudomonadati > Verrucomicrobiota > Verrucomicrobiota bacterium. Next base: position 1,133 of record JBCCXA010000090.1, read on the forward strand.
TTGATCTCTTGTCATACGTGGGCTCGTAGGTTCCAGACGAACGTTGAACCATGGGAATCCACTTGGGTTGATCAATGCTGTTCGATCTCCTTGTTTATAAAGAACTTCAAGGCCTTCATTTGGGTTCAATTGCTTAGCGTACACCTGAAAAGGATAACGTCGTACTTTTATGAATGACTTTTGATTTACCATTTTACCGTTTATGCGCTCTTCCTTATTCATAATGTACGATAACGTCTTGATCTGCCTTGAAGCGGCAAACATTTCCTCAGCTAATGTGCGCGCATCCTGAGCTGCTCCGGAGCTAAATGAGAAGAGAATAAAAAATTTAATAAAGAGTACAGGCTTTGTCATTTTCAAAAAGACAATTTAATAACTAAAAGGTAAACGAAACAAATTACTTTTTATCATTTTCAAAGGTGGCTTCTTCTTTTTCATTCAATCTCATTCTTGTAACTTCAGATTCTTGAAAATCTAAAGTATGAATAGAACTGTAATTTTTGTTTTGTTATTAATCGGCTGTAAGCCCTCGTCAGATGCAATTTCGGAAGCTGACAAATGGAAAGAACAAGCCCAGAAGGTAACTATTATTCGAGATAACTATGGTGTGCCACATATCTATGGTAAATCTGATGCGGACGCCGTTTTCGGTTTACTTTATGCCCAATGTGAGGATGACTTCAATAGGGTGGAAATGAATTACATCAACGCAATGGGGCGGTTAGCTGAAATCGAAGGAGAAAAAGAGATATTTAGAGATCTTAGAATGAAGCTATTCATTGATCCTGAGGATATGAAAGTGAAATATGCCGAAAGTCCCGATTGGCTCAGAAAATTAATGGACGCCTTTGCAGATGGGATCAACTATTATCTTCATACGCACCCGGAAGTTAAACCTAAATTGATAGATCGGTTCGAACCCTGGATGGCGCTGACCTTTAGTGAGGGAAGCATTGGCGGTGATATCGAGCGTACTTCTATTCAATCCCTAAAGGCTTTTTACAACGAAGAAACAGAAAAGGAGGTGGCTTATCATTCTGCTTACTTTATAGAAGACGATGAGCCCCGTGGGTCCAATGGTTTTGCGATTGCGCCAAACAATACTAAAAACGGAAATTCACTTTTCCTGATCAATCCACATACTTCATTCTTTTTTCGATCGGAGGTTCATGTAAATAGTGAGGAGGGGTTAAATGCTTATGGTGCGGTAACCTGGGGGCAATTTTTTGTATATCAGGGTTTTAACGACCGTTTAGGATGGATGCATACCTCAACGTACGCAGATGCTATCGATGAGTACCTGGAAACCGTTATAGAAAAGGGTGATAAGTTATATTACCAGCATGGCGACTTGGAAAAAGAGCTTATGGCAAAGGAAATTTCGGTACCTTATCTATCCGATTCTGGCATGGTTGAAAGAACCTTTATGACTTACCGAACCCACCATGGTCCGATTGTAAGAGCAGAAGGCGATAAATGGGTGAGCTTCAGTATTATGGAAAAACCA
>JBCCXA010000091.1 GCA_039192515.1 Verrucomicrobiota bacterium
GTATCCGTCCGAGGAACCCATTAGAGATTTTCGTTTTAAGTTTTATATTTTTTCCAGTTGTTGGGTAGGAGTTGGTAGAGGTCTTTGTGTCGGATAGACTGAGTTCTGTTGAGCACATCGTTGAGCCATTCCTGCTCGTTGAGTCCGTTTTTCTTGCAGGTAGCCATAAAGGAGTACATAGCTGCAGTCATTTCCGCAGCGTCATGAGATCCGGCAAAAAGGAAATTTTTTCTTCCGATAGCCAGCGGTCAAATGGCATTCTCCACTAAGTTATTGTCTATCTCCACCTGTCCATGTTGTGTATAGGCACTGAGTCCACTCCACCGGGGCAAGGCATAGTTGATCGCTTGCCCTAAAGGACTCTTAGGCAGTACCTGATGTATCTGTGCTTCCATCCAGTTTTTGATTTCATTGAGTACCGGAACGGCTTCTTTTTGTCTTTTCTCAGTGCGTTGCTGCCAGGTAAGTTGCTCTTCTCTCATATCTTGCTCCAACTTATACAGCTTCTGCATCAATGCAAGCACGGTATTAGCTTTCTCTTTATCATAATTGACTGCGTCGACGAATTTACGTCGGGCGTGGGCCATACAGTAGATCAATGCAATATCAGGATGACCTGCATACAAAGATTCATAGACTTGATACCCATCAGTTTGAAGGATGCCTTTGTAATCTTCAAGCATGGCTTTTGGTCCACTACAATCTCTGCCTTTCTGATAGTCAAACAATACCAATCGGTCTACGGGAGCATGGTACACCCACATATAGCCTTGATGGATATTCTTCTTCTTATCCGCTTTCTTTTGTTTGTCTTGTACTTTAATAGGTGACTCGTCAGCCTGGATGTATTTCTGATTAATTACCATCAATTTAAGCAACTCCCACAGTGGAGCTAAGTGTTTCCATCCTTTCATTATCCAATCCGAAGCGGTCGAGGCGGGAATATTGACTCCCAATCGTCGGTATTTACTGATTTGTCGGTGGAGCGGTGAGCCATACACATACTTGTCCAGTACCATTTCACCAATAAGGCGATTGGAAGGGATACCCTTTTCGATCACACGTTCGGGTAATGAACCGGTAAGAATGCCTTCCCCATTAGGACGTGCGTATTTGCGACGCACATATCGCTTGACGTAAAGTTCGGCAGGAACGATATCAAGTACTTCTGTGATCTCATCTCCGATGTAAGTGCAACCTGTAGTGTTTTCTTCCGGCTCAATGATGACCTCTTCCCTTCTCAACTCTTCAGGCAACTTCATACGTCCGGTGCCTTTGGCTCTTTTCTTAGGTGATTTCTTCTCAGGAGTAGTTACAGATGCTACCTGTTCACTCAATTCCTCCTGTTGCTCATTGGTAGTACCTAAATCAAACAGGCTCATTTGTGAAAGATCTTCTTCCTTAAATGAGGAGAGTTTCTCGCTTTTACTTCCGAATAAATATCTCTGAAACTTATTAAGTTCAAAAAGGAGTTGGTCGATCCGCTCATCTTTCTTAGAGATGGTCAAGCGAGATTCAGCCTGTTTTTTCTTATAATTAGCGATGGTTTGCAGCGACTCTTCAGAGAGCTTTTTATAACCCTCAACCGGGTCTCCAACCGGGTCTTTCACTGCGTTTCCCATACCTCTAAATTAGACATAAAAAGTACCTTTAAAGCCATCTAAAAGCTGTTTTTATTCACTTTTTCACCCTCGTTTTAAGGGAGCATACCGCTTGCGTAAGCGTACCGATTTGAGCATAACCCCCTCCATGAGAAGGGTCATCTGACGACTTGTAACAGACACCTGATCGCCCTCTGGCCATTCGAAAGTGCCTTGCTCCAACTTTTTGATGTAAAGAGCAAAACCGTCACGATCCCATTGCAGGAGTCGAATTTGGTTGCCTCGCTTACCGATGAATACAAAAACATCTCCACTTAGAGGGTCTCGATCCAATTCATTGGTAACCAAACCCGCTAAAGAGTAAATCCCATAGCGCATATCACATGGATTACGATAGAGAAAATAGCGACAGGTATAGGTAAGTGAGAGCATATCACAGCAGTGATTTCAAATCATCAATAGTGTCGCTACCTCCATGCCACTCTAACACCACTCCCAAAGGATAACGAATGGTGGCTGTCACCGAAGATGATACAGTACCATCCAATTTGATCTGCTCAAATTCTCCAGAAGTCTTGGACGAACTCGCTGTCAACTTCTCGAACTTAGTGACCCAGTAGTAGAAAGTCGAAGGGCTCAAACCCTGTTCGATTGCAAAAAGCTTCTTGCTTAAACCTGAGGATTGCCACGCCTCATGGAGAAAGCGCATCGATGATTCGTTGTGTCTTCTCATGATGCGAGACTAACAACACATAGTCCATTCTAAAAAATGGGTTCCTCGGATGTTTACGACAGCAGCACTATTGGGCGTAAGTTTTTCATTGGTCAATCGAATCATTCACCTTTCGGTCAAGCGAGGATTAACTCGCAGAGTGCCTCAGCGCTATACCTCGTTGAGTATTGATGAGAAATCCTTTCGTAAAGGCCATAGCTATGTAACTGTGCTGAGTGATCCAATAAGCGGAGCTGTTATTGATGTAGGAGAAGGACGCACCAAAAAAGCATCAGAAGAGCTTTTAAACAA
>JBCCXA010000092.1 GCA_039192515.1 Verrucomicrobiota bacterium
GACTGTTCAATATTTGAATAAGAAACATCTTGCAAATTGAAGGATACCAATAACTTGTCCTTTTGTTTGCCGTTGTATTAATTACTAACACTCTAATGGGGAGATAAAGAGATATGTCTAGAAGCGAAGAAAGCAGTAGAAGAAAATATTTATCGAAATTTGGAATTATCCCACTCAATCCAAAAATAGAGGAAAGGGCTAAATATGTTTGTAGCTTAAGAAAAATAGAAGAGCAGGTGAAAAGAACTCATTCAGCATTACCTAGTGTTAACAAAAGCTTGAACAATCCAAAATCTCATGACAGCACATGGATTCCCTATCTGAAGCGTAAAAAATACTAAATAATGAAGTGAAACGGAAACGTTTAGCTGGAGCGTTTGCAAATACATGATCAACTTTCAGGCATCGCTCTTGAATCTCAAATAGCGTAGTGCACGACTTAATCTGTCAGAGGTTCGTGTCTGTGGCAGCTGAGATTGTTAATTGTTCATGTTGTTTTGATTTAGATTATCTACTTTTCTGATCCAATCAAGTTTGCCTTCAAGCAGTGTTTGTAAAGGCGTTCTACGGCAACACATTTTACCTTGGTGAGTGTGTTGGGAGTTATGGTAAGTAATCCATGGGTCTAAGTCTTCTGGGAGCTCATCAAGGTTATCGTAAAGCTTTTTCCTAAAAGCGATTTGGTAAAATTCCTCAAGAATAGTTCGATGGAAACCTTCACAGGTTCCATTTGTTTGAGGATGCTTAGTTTTTGTCTTAGAATAATCAATATCATGGATGGCTAGGAAAAGCTCGTAGTCATCGGAATCATATTTACCACAAAATTCAGTGCCTCGATCTGTTAAGCTGCCTAGAATTAGAATCCCCAGTTTATGCTCTTGAAAGAAAGATAGAACTCTATCATTGATCAAATCAGCAGCCGTAATAGGAGTCTTCATATTGCAGAGCTTAGCAAAAGCAACTTCAGAAGAGGTATCTAGGCAGGTTTGTTGGTACATATGGCCGACACCTTTCATGGCTCCTACGTAGAAGGTGTCCTGAGAGCCAAGACAACCAGAATCTTCGGTCCCAATTTCATCATGAAATTGATCATGCTCCTTCTTACGCTCCAAAGTTACCATTTGGGTTTGAGTGAGGATAAAGCCTTTTTTGGAAGGCTTACACTTCCAGGGCCCTTATACGAAGTTTAAAAGTATGAAGATTATCTCTAAGCCAGATACTTCGACGCCCTCCACCAGATATACGCGTATCTTCCTGGCGGAGTTGATTACTCATACGATGTTGTTCGAGTGTAGGGTTTTGAAGTGTGAGCTCCAAAATTCTTTTCTCGATAAGAGAATCGAGCCTGTTCTTGTAATTAGAACATTTTTAGCTTTTCTATCTAAGAAGCCTGCGCAAATAGCTAGCTATCAACTATAATTCTAAGGAGGAAAGCTCATAGTAAAGATTTGAGAGGCAAAATTATAGGAGCTCTAGAGGAAGGGCAAAGCGTTAGTGAGGTCTCTAGAATCTTTGGGGTAAGTCGGTACACAGTTATTGAGTATCGAAAAAGGCATCAAGAAGAAGAAAAGTATACTATAAAGAAGCAGGAGGAATTATGTCCGCAGCGCTTTAGAGCCGCATTACCCTAAACTTGGCCAGTGGATAAAAAAGGCGCCTTTCTAGTTTATCTTCCTGCTTTTAGTCTAAGTCTCAACGCTATCTAAAGGATATTTTCAACATTCTAAGCTTTCAAAGGTAAGGCTACTAAAAGGACATGGGATGCTCTTATTTAGCCTGTTGATCAAGCTCCGGATACCTTTTCCTCTCATAATTGTTAAAATTATTTTAACCCATGTCATTATGTTTAAACCTGGATGATGTAGTAGAGACTTAAAGATCTACGCAACATCTTGGCCTCAAGAGACATAGAGTCTCCTAGAGGTATCACCTTTTGATACATCTTCGTCAACTCTCTTTTCCTTGTGGCTCAAGCTTTTAAGTATCTCGTTCAATTTCTATTGCATCATTTGGGTTAAATGTAGAGCCAAAAGCCTCTAGAAGAGTAAGGGATGAGGTATCTCGTGGTCTGTCATACCTCAACTATCCTTTTCGTGGCTCTCAGACTATGGCAGGTTATCTCACCCTCCAACGCCACCTCATGTGTCACACTTCGACTACCCCCTTTCGTCACCCTCCGACTTGATCGGAGAAAGCCTCGATAGAACCGTGCGGAGCACCATACCGTTTAGATCGGGCCCGGTATCAGGGGATCAGTCCAGGGGCAATAAGCGATACTGGCAGTATGAATCTTTTCGTCATGCTCGAGTTAAATCGGATTAAGAACACATAGAATACTTTTCTGTTCTGCGTAGTCTGATCATGAAATAAGACATCATGGGGGATTTTTCAATTATTCCTAGCGCATGGCTTGCCGAAAACCCTTTTTGCGGTAATCGGGTCTCAAAGTTTGCTTTTTTCATTTGATAGTCAAACTCCAAACAAGCGGTTGCCTCAACGAAACACGAAATCGGTAAACGGCCTATTTATGTGATTATTATCTGATTAATCTACGAAATTTTTCTAGAAGCAAATTTTATTCTTGTCATCCTAAGTCATGGTCTATAGTA
>JBCCXA010000093.1 GCA_039192515.1 Verrucomicrobiota bacterium
ACATCTCTACTTCCCAGAGTATGTGATCTTGATCTGAATAAAAGCTCTTTTCTATCTTCTGCTGATACTTCTAATTTACCTATGCTGGCCATAAGGCTAATATCGCTAATAGTAAGCTTATTATGAAATCATTACACTAGGCTACTTTTTAAGGGACGACTAACTAACTGATGGTCATAATCCTTATGAAGGTCCAATATCGGTCTTCTTGTTCCAAGTTGGGTATTAACATCAGTTGGAACTGAAAGGGTGTCTTCATAACCTAACAGCTGGTTACAAACCCATCCGAAATATCCACTTTCATAGTCAGTTCGTTCGTATTGATCCGAGTAGTCGTTGTAACTCTTTTCACTTAATGAAACCCAGAGGCCGTATTCTAAATTCAGTTCGAAGTTGTTGACCGGAATAGTTAGGGTTGTTCGAATGAATCTATCCGTTTGCTCTTCCCAGTGTATTTCGCAAAAGTCCTCATCGATCTTAGCAATGTCTTTTTGTTGTTGGGGAGTCAATTGAGAATAATGCCAGGGTTCTCCATACCCAAGAGCAGGCCATGTATTGTGGATTTGACCACATTGAGAGCATTTGAATGTAATCTTCGGATTTTTCTTCTTCCAGAACATTATGCAGTATCCTTTTGACCTTTGAGTAGTACGCCAATATGATTAAAGATAATTGCACGATTCATGGATTCATTCCAAAGTTGAAAGTTCTGTGACCCTAAGAGTTCTCTAATTTGCGTCTGTATCTCGGACTTCTCGAATGCTCCAGAGTTCGTGCGTTCAAAAACTAAGTTCACTTTATCAGTGGCTAAAAAGTTCTGTACTAGCTCTTCAATTAAACCTCACTTTATTTCATCACCTGTTCCGAAATGAATCCAGTGACTCTCCCATATCAAAGTCGTACTAAGATGTTCGGCTGCTTTATACAATTGTCGTGAATCCATCTAACTCACATCATTAAAAAGTACCTAGCGTCGCATTAATTTCATCTCTTTTAGCCGTAGACACTTTTTGTTCTTCTGCAAATTCCGGCCATCGCTTAACCACTGCATTTATATGGTCGATAATCACCGAGCCCTTTTTGACGCTCATCGCACGTGCCACGGCTTCCATATCATTTTTTATAATATGCGTTCGTTTACCATTAACGCTTAATGCATGCTGACTCACCCATAGGCTATCCGGGCGAAAGGCATGACATACATCGTAGGCCGGACTCAATTCCCATTTTTCACCTTTTTTTAGTCGGAATGCGAAATTTTTTGAATGATCATCACAGTTTTTAGCGAGTACATTAAAAACCATTCTTCGAAATAATTCCTCTGCCGCAGGATAAGGCAGCCTGAGCTCCCTCATGGTCTGAAAAAGTTGCTCATAGCTGTAGCTGGTGACTTCATTGAAGTCAAAGTGATTTATGGCGCACCAAGTTTGAATATGATGTTTAAAATTGCCTTCACGGTCAAAACGTTGAGTCATAAAATGCGCCCTTCCATTCTCTTCATTGAGCCTGCACGGCATCATTCTAATCCCGCATTCCCTGGCCATTTTAAAATAAGCATACTCAACCCTACCATATCCTGTACTTTCACCAAACTGCTCTTCACTGACGCCATCAAGTTTTATGATCCAATGGTCGTAGCCTTTTGGCGCCTTGGTTTGACCCGACCGGACATCGCCTGTTATTTCGTTGTAAGCGATCAAAGCCTTTGGCCTGGCACCTCCGGCGGATGTTCCGATCTTCATAATGTCACTAATGGCTTGCTCTTCGTGCTTTGCCAGGTCAGCGCTGAAATCGCTTCGAGCTGATAACATTTTCCTGGCAATTCCGACAAGGCTATCAATTTCTACACTAAAAGTATTTTTGTCTCGACCAAAAGTAGCGGGTTCAAATTCTAATGCTCCCATGCCGCGGGTACCTATAAAACATAGTTGTTCCACAGGGTTCATACTGTCACTAGGTCGTCCATTTTTAGCTAACCACGCGCTGATAAGTCTATTGCCGTATTTATCCGGTAATACGTCTGCCAGAAGTCCCGGAAGACCTTTATATGTATCATATTCACTATCTTTTGGCCTTCTTAGATCAGGAAATGTGAAAATTCTCTGGCCCGATGACAATGGCATTTTTAGCGGCGCTAACTCCCACCCCTTTCTAATAAACTCCGGATCGTATTCAAAGCTCCCAAGTTGTGATTCATGGTTCCAGGCTACGGCACCTACTTGTTCACCCCATATTTTGATTATAGCAGTATTTACCACTCTTTTCCTTGATTACCTGCCTTCCGATCAGGTCGAGCCCTTTGTCTTTTTTCACGTTCCAGCTTAGCTAACTGTAAAGGACTTGGCTGTGATACGATTTGAAAATTATCCATGATATGCAGCAGCTCCAATGCACGAAGTGCCTGAATCAAGGTTGGAACAGTGACCGCCTCACCTTTTTCCAGTAGACTTAACGTAGACCGGCTAATACCCGCCTGCTCCGCTATCTCACTTTGAGTTTTATTCTGGTCCAAGCGATGCTTCCTCACAAATGAGCCTATAGTCTCACTCAAAG
>JBCCXA010000094.1 GCA_039192515.1 Verrucomicrobiota bacterium
CCGCCGTCGTAGAACTCAAAAAACCTTCAGGTGACACCATGGTATCTCAGTTTACATTAATCCTTCACTGAAGATGTCAAGAAAGTGTTCTCTGAAACTAGGGGGGTTTGGCTGTAGCCTCGAGGTATAGGCCGTAGATGATTATTGCACAGGTGCCAACTAACAATCAAACATGTTAAAGAAGAATCCTCATCCTCTAGCGCAAGAAGCGTTTACGCTTACGAATATTTTCGGCATTCTTTAAAGTACAAGCTTCACGAGATCTTTAGCCTTTCTATGATCGTGCACATGAAGTTTTCAGGGTTTCTACCAGTTTCCAGGCATCCTAGCTAAAGCAGACTAGATAATAATAACTACATCTTCGGGACTGGGATTGAACTAGCAATTATCTATCTTGCTGATCTCGGAGAGGTTCTCTAACACACGATGAGTTATCTTGGAAATATCACATACTAGCGCTAATCCAAAAAGCGCTAGTGTAGAGAACTTCATCTTAACAATGATTTCACTTGTGCGTCATTATATATAGTGTTGATTTAGTTGATTGCGTTACTGGAATTCGTATATCGGGATACAGACTTGAAGGGACTTGCTTATCTTTCCATCTCTCGAATATAGTTTCATATATTTTAGTTGTTTCTGCCCACTTTCTGACTCCGCATATACAGCAAGCATTTCCCAGCTATGGGCAACGCTTTCATCCGATCAAGAGCCACAGCAATTACGGTTGAATCAATTTTCTCCTTCAAGAAGTATATGTTTTCTCCAACGAACCAAAATTTCTCACTCATTTAACATTTGAGAATAGGTCCGGGAAGCCTCATCCCAGAAGCTTTTAATCATTTGCCTCAGCTGATGTAAATAATCAAGTAGTAGCTGTAATAATGCAAAACAGCTACTATATAGATGATTTTATCAATCTTTCAATCTCCACAAATGCTCGCTTTGTATATCAGAATCGATACTTGTCTGCATCATAGCATTTCTATCTTTGCCCTCGTCAAGGATTGTTCTCTTTTTCTGGGTCACAATACTGTATGCTGAATCTTGAATCCCCCGCCAATTCTTGTTGGTAGTACAACTTGAAGAACATTTATCCATTCTAGTTGACTCCTCTAATGAATATTAGGGGTTAAACTTGAACTTCCTCAACTGTGAGTCTAAATGCAGCAACCATCACGTACTCACAGAGTAGGTATTCTAAATTTTGAAGGCAAGTATTCATACGATGGAAAAAGCACCTAATTCTGGAGGCTTGCTGAGCGAATAAACTCCTTCAGGGTCAGTACAAAGTTCATATTTCCTATTTACAGTTAATAACTCAGTGGTGCCGGTGAGCCACAAACATGCGAAAGCACTCGTGAATGCAGTTTCAGTCGCTACAGTTATACTGCAAAAGTCATCAACCTCTAGAGCTGATGTTCAACAAACCATAGTAAAGTCAAACTGACATAGAGTTCTGGTGAAACTTTGATTGACTACATCCAGAATAACACTAAGGCACTCATAAGGAAAGATGTTGGGTTTCTATACCTAAGAACAGAAGAACTTTCGGTGGCAGCTGAACATAAAGAATATGTTACTAGCGCTAGAAGGAACGCAGATAGCTTGCTTTTTCATCTACCTGGTGTTCATGACATTAGATCTCTTCCATTTGTGTTCGCTTTCCTTTAAACAAACCCATTCTAAATTCCAATGCAACTTCTCCAAAGTCAGCCAGCGAGACACAAGGTGCAGGATTTGTGAATGACCCATTGCAGCATACAAGAGGCTATAATCAGGAGCAAAGCTTCTTCTGGTTTTTCAAAAGGGGAAGTTCACAGTTTCCTATTGTCAAAATTGACCTGCTTCGAAAGCGTCATGTTTCTTTCCTAGTTCTCCAAATCTTCAAACACACACAAGATTAAATTTGTCCTTTTTTTGCAATTTTCGCTTTGTTGGTAAGCCTTATCTACTTCGGAAATGATCTAGGCGCTCTTCAAAGCTGCTCCAAAGTGCATACACCAAGACAGTTCCACCTCCTCTCTATCAAATCTCTAGGGAAGTTGAAGGACTTTCACTTGGACTGGTGCTTGGGGTACTTGAAGGCGTTTTAGATGGGCTTGGAGTTGGATCAGGAGTTTTAGACTCTGCATCTTGACCAACAGCCTCATTTTTTCTCAAAGTGCCATCAGCTTTGCAACAATATAGACCGTTATCAAAACTAGGTGCAGGAGGAAGCAGCGTGAAATTTTCTTGAATCACCTTCTTCGCTTTTTCTTCCGCCGTCGTAGAACTCAAAAAACCTTCAGGTGACACCATGGTATCTCAGTTTACATTAATCCTTCACTGAAGATGTCAAGAAAGTGTTCTCTGAAACTAGGGGGGTTTGGCTGTAGCCTCGAGGTATAGGCCGTAGATGA
>JBCCXA010000095.1 GCA_039192515.1 Verrucomicrobiota bacterium
ACTACTTAAAAGTCAACTGTCTTTTGCAGTTTCTTTAAAAATAAATGCAGAGACAAGAGCGACTGTACAAGGAAGAAGTCGGATCGGGAAAAGCCTATCAGGAAACCCAATCCGATTACCAATCCATAAAGGGTGAAGTCAAAGGGTTAGAAGCTCAGCTAAAACAATTAAGTATAAGTGCTCAAAAAGTAAGGGCAGGTGAAATTTACCAAAATGTGCCGGTAGTCAGCCCTATTGATGGCAGTATCGAAAAAGTGCTTATACAGATAGGGCAGTTTGTGGAGCCTCAAACAAAAATGTTCACGATTGTGAATACAGATCATGTGCATGCCGACCTGATGGTATTTGAGAAGGATGTTTACAAAGTGCAGAAAGGCCAGAAGATTTCCTTCACCATCACATCAGTGCCAGACTCTCAACTTACGGCAAAAATTTACTCGGTGGGTAAAAAGTTCGAGCAAAACCCCAAGGCTATTCACGTTCATGCTGAAATAACAGGAAAAGAAGACTTTCTGCTTCCAGGCATGTACATCAATGGCAGAATCCATACAGGAGAAAAGCCGGTAATGGCCTTACCTGAATCAGCAATCATAGAAGAAGAGGGAAAACCCTACATTTTCACAGCAGAAGTTCACCAGAAAGGCGGAGAAAAAGAATGGAGCTTCAAGGTTGTTGAAATTCGAACGGGTTTGATTGATGAAGGATGGGTAGAAATTAATCTTCTAGAGCCACTACCCAAGGGTACAAAGGTGGCCTGGAACAATGCCTATTATCTCATTTCAGAAATGAAAAAAGGAGAAACGGAACATGAGCATTAATAAAACCACATTTCTTATTAAGGACATGGACTGCCCCTCAGAGGAGCAAATGATCCGAATGAAACTGGAATCTCTCAACCAGATTAAACATCTGGAATTTGATATTCCTGCGCGCAAACTGGAAGTATTCCATCAGGAGGAAGTGCAATTTATACATGAAGCCATTAGTCAGCTTAACCTCAATGATCAATTGGAGGGTACTTCAGAGTCAGAACTACCTGTAGGAACTGACGATTCACATCAGCGAAAAATACTGTGGTGGGTGCTGGGTATCAACTTCGGATTTTTTGTAATAGAAATGACTACCGGGTGGATTTCCAGATCCATGGGTTTGGTAGCTGACTCCCTGGATATGCTGGCTGATTCCATTGTCTATGCTCTAAGTCTCTTCGCTGTTGGAGCTACCATTACTCGTAAGAAAAAAGTGGCGAAGATCAGTGGTTATTTTCAAATGGGCTTGGCGTTGCTGGGTTTTTCGGAAGTACTCCGAAGATTCCTGATCGAAAGCGAAACACCCCTTTTTCAGTGGATGATTATCATTTCAGTTCTGGCTTTAGCAGGCAATCTGATCTCACTTTGGCTAATCAATAAGGCTAAAAGCAAAGATGCTCACATGCAAGCTAGTACCATTTTCACGTCTAATGATATCATCGTTAATGGAGGAGTGATACTGGCTGGAGTGTTGGTTTACTGGCTTGAAAGTAAATGGCCTGACTTGGTCGTTGGCGGTGTTGTCTTCGGTTTTGTCATGCGGGGAGCTATTCGAATTTTAAATCTTTCAAAGTAGACAAATGAAACTTTATACAATAATGCCTAAGAGGCTAAAACCGTATTTCGATCAAGAATTGAAGGAGTATAAAAGGCATTTACACGCAGGAAGCCTTCAAACGGCATGGAGTCATTTGGAGCGGGCGCACATCATAGGTCAGGCATATCCCTACCACCATAGTTCCGTGCATTGGAAGATGCTGCTTTTCGGCATTCGAATCAAAGACACCAAAGAAGTGTTTGGCCAGATCCCACGCCTTTTGATTGGTGGAGTCAAATCCTTTGTAGGGAAGATACCTGTAGGCAATACAGGTGGCGCAAATATCCCACCGTTGAAGCCCCTACCCATTTCCGAAGAATTACTATCAATTTTCAAACAAGCAGGATTAGAAAACTATGGGGCATAACCACGATCATTCACATAACCATTCAGAAGGCAATGTAAAAGTTGCCTTCTTCCTCAACCTCAGCTTTACCATTATTGAGATCATCGGTGGACTTTATACCAACAGCTTGGCTATCCTTTCTGATGCGCTACACGATTTGGGAGATAGCCTTAGTTTGGGGCTGTCATGGTATTTTCAAAAGCTATCCAAGAAAGGCAGAACCAAGACCTTTTCCTATGGATACAAACGCTTCTCTCTACTTGGAGCGATTATCAATTCCATAGTGCTGGTAGCTGGATCGATCTTTATCCTGACCAAAGCA
>JBCCXA010000096.1 GCA_039192515.1 Verrucomicrobiota bacterium
ATGGATGACTCTTATCACGATGAGCGGAGCCAGGCGCAGCGAATGAACTATGGGGGTGCGTGGGAGGAAGCTGGCGTGGTCTATGCGGGAGCCAGGAGACTTCCGTGGGCAACGGCTCGCGCACAATACGCCGGTATGTCACTATAGGGGATAAGGCTGGAGGCCTCCTCCCAGAGAGCAGCCGCTAAGCCACTATGTGGCATACTGGCCTGTTGTGCGAATGTCTCCACAAGCAAGCATAAACCATGACAGCTTCCTTCTCCCTCCCATCGCAACGGGGGGATAAAGCAAAATTTCATGATTCACAGCCCAACCCCATCTCTACAGCCAGACATCTTCTTCGAGCTTTGTTTTCAACCATATGGGAGGATTAAATTGCCCACTACTACCCACCAATTTGTAATTTGGATTAGGTTGATAAGAGTTTACAATTAAATTTCCATCTTCCACTTTAAATGCCCCAATAGTATCTTCATCTAGCCTAGAGATATTATCATTTCTCTCATCTACAACCTCAAAAATACCTTCCTTGATTTTTGACACCGTAGTAATTACATCCTTGCTATAAGAAGCATGCTTTCTGATTGTTTCGTTAAGGAAATCAAAAAACTTCGGGTTAGTTAGAAAATTCTCTGGAATTTCCTGACACCCTGATGATTTATACTCTCCAATAATTGACTTCTCAGGCAGTCCTTTTTCAAAGCCTATTTCAGGAGAAATCACGGATAGGATAAATCTCCAACTTCCGTCCTTTTCAATTTCATAAACATGCATCAGTTTCTTTTTATAGGCTTTTTGCCCATTGATCAAAGAAACTCTCTTGTTCGTTTATATTGACGGGAATAACGTCTTGGCCATCGTCAAATATTGAAACTAGATCCTGCATTTTTGCCTGCTTTCCTATGGTCAATTTATATGCCTTCTCGCCATAGCCCATAGATCTGGACATACCAGACGGATATACATTTCTGCTAGCTCCGTAGCACTTAATTCTTAAACCCTGATTTTCAAGTTCTTTTCTAATTTCACATAGAACTGAAAAAAAATCTTCGCCTGTCTTTTCCCCTGAAAAAAACTCAGAAATAATACCAATTTGAACCAATTCAGGATTTTCAGGTGATTCCTCATAGATCAATAATTTAGCCTCAATGCTTTTATTGTCTTGAGTTAGTAAAGAGACTTCTTTCTGATCAAAAGAGTCATCCTCTTTGCTATCGCTCATTATTTCTTTTCATCAGGTTTTTTAAAGTTTGGATTCTTTCTAAACTCTCCAGTTTTCTTTGAGCGAGCGCCTACAATTTCATTAGGTTTAATCCCGCCTGGGAACGCTACCTCTTGTTGTTCTGGGAATGGTGATTTGTTACCTAATGTCTTATTAACATCAATACCTCGATCTGACTGAATTGTGAAGACGTTTCCATTCTTACCACCAAATTCGTTGGCTATTGCTTCTGATTTTGATGTTGGAACAAAACCACTGTTAGATTGACTTGTGCTCTTAGCTGACGCCTCTAAATCCATATTTGAACCTTTAGGCTGGATGCCTTTATTAAATGCTGTATCAACGTCTAGCGATGCCTTATCACCTCTAAAAGATGTCCCTCTAGCACTTCCAGCCAAATCGTCTCCCATACCACTAGTAAGGCTTTTAGATAACTGATTTGCTTTTAGTGCCTGACCTGCTTTAGCTAATGCCCCTCCAACTGCAGCTCCACCTAATGCTTTAGCAGCTCCTTCAGAGGTTTGTATTGACTGTCCAAAATCTGTTACTGCCTGATCAATTGCATCTCCAACTGCTCCAGGATTATTTGCAACGAAGCTTGCTCCTTTTATAAAATTAGCTCTTCCTTGCTCTGTGCCAAGGCTTCCGATGGCAGTACCAGTTTGAGCTATTCCTTGCCCGATGCCTACGACTGATTCAACAGCTCCTTTACCTACATTGAGAGCAAAGTTGCCAACATCTGCTGCTGTCAACGGTGTTACTTCTCGATTTCTTCTAACAGCTTTCTGTAGACCCTGGGGATCAAAGAATGTCCAAGGGTTCTGATTGACATAGGCATAGACGTTAGGCCCGTCGACGAAGGCGAGCGGATCTCTGGTGATGAAGACCCCGGCTTCGAGGTCGCGGTAACGGAAGCCTTCGTTAAGGAGACCTGTTGGGTCTTCATCCTTGGAGTTGGCCTTCTGGCGATCTTCGGTAGAGCCAAATTCTTCGGTGCGTGTTC
>JBCCXA010000097.1 GCA_039192515.1 Verrucomicrobiota bacterium
GTTTTCTAACTCTCCAGTTTCGATATATCTTATCGGATATTGCTTTAAAACATTTATTATATTAGTAATCCATAAATCTCTTCGCTCTCTCAACAAAGCAATCAACTGTTCTGCATTTTGATTTCCATTCTCAAAACATTCACTTGTATCATGTATAGTAGTCATAGTTAATTCATGTAGTGACTTGTAGAAAGATCTCATGGCTTCCAGATATATAACATCAAATTGCTCCTCACGTACAATCTCTCCAAATAATGCTTGTCCTTTTACTAAGAAAGAATGAAACAGATGAGATCCTATTTTTGCCCAAAAGTCCAGACAGTATTCCTCGTCACCCATTATGAATTCTATAAGTTGATTTGGGGTTAATATGTTTGGGTACTCTGCATTATTAATGTACCATTTCTCTGATGTGTGTCTCCTTCTTGAGGGCACCTTACCATATCTAACTCGATCATTAATTGGTACCGTCAGAATCCACCACTCATAGACATTGTTTGCTAGTTTGAGAATGTCATCTATGACCGCAGGCAAAATGGACCCCCTGAAGAAGTTCAAAGATTCTGTGTTAATATTAAAATGCAGCGAATGTGCAAAGCCATTGACCGTGGAACTTGTTAAACTTTTGATGATAAGATTCGGATGTTTCGGAGTTGATTCTTGAGAATTGTTCTCAAATAATGAACATGCCATACCAAGTACTCCCGTCGTATGAATCATTAATGATTGCAGCAGACCTCGACAATTACTATCATAAATGTAAGGATAATATGAATCCGCTCGAAGTCTAGTATTCTTCATTTTATATGTGCCTTCGGAATGAATGTCAGCCCAAGGCTTCCAGGATGACAGTTTCGATTCAAACTTCTTCAGGTCAAAGGACCCTCTTCTGACGGCATTCGGACCGCTACGAGCGATACTCGCTGTAAACTCTACTAATAATCCATTTGCAGTAGAATACATCCCTTTAGTATGCATTCTAAATGCATTCCTTGCAATCTTATTGTGGAACACATAAAATCGGCGTACTATCTTATCCAAATTATTCTTCGAAAAGGTTCTGCTCACTGGATTTCCGTCCAGATATGGACTGAATGTCTGTGCGAGAAGCACGTTTTGAATAATGAATTGCACACGTTGATCTAACCACTTCTGTCCCCCATTCTCCCCATCACATACCGGTACTTGCTGAAGCGAATTATCAACAATATTTGTTTCAATCCCTTGGAACAAATCAAATACGGTTTTATAGAATCTTCTCGGAGGTGGAGCACCAGGGTTACGGTTGGAACTAGTGGCCATAATATCTTTTTCGTCTGGAATCTGGATAGTTGATAGTTCATACTGTTAGACAAAACCTATTCACTTTCGATATGGGAAGTCACATCGCTCAAAACAATAGTTTCATAGATTAAATACACTTACTTCGTCTACTAATAAATTTCTATCATCAGTAAGCCTTTCGTTTTCATTCACGACGATTCCTTCGTTGTCGATTCCCATCACCGTGTCAGTCGTAACTCGTCGACGTTGAATTTCGTCTCTTGTCCTTTCACTAACTTCATTCCGGTGTCGCTTCATGTTTGGTTGAAGATTGATTACTGCTATTCTTCGTCAGAAGTGCAAGTTGCAGTCCTGCAATCCAAGCTGGCCAGTGGAATTTTTACTTTAATTTTAGACTTAAGTTTCTGCTTGCATTCATAAATTTCATGCATACCTGTACGCGTGGTCAATTTCCAATTATTTTTGAAGCTTGCCACACTGGCAAGCATCACCTCCAGTCATATTCGTCGGTTTTTTTTAATTAAAAAGTTGGCATGCATGACAGTCCTGACGGGCCGATTCCCATTTACTTTCGAGCTTGCCACACTGGCGAGCATCATTCCAAGTCGTAAACGTCGATTTGGCTATATTAGAGAGTTTACGAAAGCGGAAATTTCCGCTTAGTTTTTCCTTTCGTACACTTTATTGCTAATGATTGACACGTTTCGTCATGGTCAGCATTCAGGAAAGGAATACTATGCTTTGATCTTTAACTCTGTTGACAGATGATACCCTGCAATTGAGTACTGTACTGATTTCAACAGAAAGCAAAGGTGCAGATTAGTGACTTTTCAATCAACAAAACGATCTTACACTTTTCTAATCGGGTGATCCTCCTTTTCATATAAGATCCATCAACAGATGTATTCAAATACCAGAACTCAGA
>JBCCXA010000098.1 GCA_039192515.1 Verrucomicrobiota bacterium
ATCTCATCTTCTGTCAGCATCTTCCTTTTGTCCAGGGCAGTGATTTCCTTTTCTCTTTCTTCCAGTCGGTGAGCTTCCAGTAAGTCAATGAGGTCCATGAGCGCAGCTGCTATGATGCTCGTCCCGATTTCTAACCTTTCCGCTACCATTCGCACCAGCTTATCTACCTGCAGACTGTTGTACAAGTCCAAGTTGTGGCGTAAGCTCAGATGCTCTACTTTGATTTTCAGTGTTACTCGCATTCGATCTAGTATGTCAGTCCTGATCCCGCCCAAGATGGCTATTTCGATCATGTCGTGTTCGTAGAGGATGTGATCTGGATTTGAGGTGTCTAAGTGTCTTTTTTCTGGTAGCTGCATAAAATATTTTTTTTGCGACTTATAAGTAGCATAATGCTACATAAATGCAAATTAATTTCCAATCAATATGCAGTATAATATCTCTTTTAAGTAGCATTTTCTTAGATATTCTATTACTCATTCGCTACTTTTAGCCCATTCAAAACTGTTTTAATAGCATTTATGAGCACTCTTGGAGACAGAATAAAACTTAGAAGAAAAGAGCTTGGTATGTCGCAATCTGAGCTTGCAGATAAGGTGGGTATCTCTTACGCCCAGATTGGACGATACGAGACTAAAGACGTACAGCCACCGGCTAAGACACTCACAACCATTGCAGATGTATTGAGTGTTTCTCCTGATTTCCTACTCTATGGCTCTACGGATGAAAAGGCTAAAACTCGTCTCTCTGATCCTGAACTGATCAATCAATTCAAGGCCATTGAAGCAATGGACGAGGACGATCGCAATGTGGTTAAAAAACTGATCGATGCTTTTATCACTAAAAAGCATGTGCAGAAGCTGGCGCAATAAAAAACCCTGCCGAAGCAGGGTCTAGGATCAAGAACTTTTTAATAAACGACTATCTCTGAAAAGATTAAAAACTGTCAGAGCTATCAGTATCCA
The DNA here is from genome assembly GCA_039192515.1 of Verrucomicrobiota bacterium. Classification (NCBI taxonomy): domain Bacteria; kingdom Pseudomonadati; phylum Verrucomicrobiota; species Verrucomicrobiota bacterium. Next base: position 966 of record JBCCXA010000098.1, read on the forward strand.
TTGTATAGTAAAGGTTATTCTTACTCTGGGATCACCTCCTTCATCTGCAAACCAGTAAAATTTCAGATTTAATAGATGAATAACCAAAACTGCAAAATTCAATACTAAAGCCCATTTAGCCACTGATGTGGAAGGCTTAGTAATCATATAAATCAGTGAGGCTAATGCACCAATCGTAACAACCATGTAAAGCAATTCTATTGGGCTTCCGTAAGCGAAGTATGTAGCAATCACGGGCAATAACGATAGTGCCACAATGAGATAAACGATCTTCTTGAATATTTGCATAGCTAGTCTTGTATTGAGGTAAATTGTAAGTTCCATTCTTCGAGCGTAAAGTTTTGATCGCCTACGCTGATACCCGTGAAGTTGCCATTGTTGTCTATGTTGATATTGAAGTTTGCATTGATCATTTCCCTGTAATTATCTCCCCATAAGCTCTGCAAAACACTACCGCTTAAAGAACTTACCCCGATAAATGCTGAGTTGCCTGATTGATCAACCAGGAACGCTTCCGCATTGGGGAAATTATCACCAGTAATATTGGCTCCAATTGACAATACCCCATTATCTAAGTCTTCAGTAATTGAAAAATTTGAGTGAACATTAATATCAGGAGTCAGAAAACCAGGTGTCAAAGGATTTGCTCCCTTATAGCCCGTTGAGATATTATATGATCCATTTTCTCCTGTAACATCAAAATGAGTTTCGTTGGGATTTTCATGGCCAATAACCATTGAGAATGGCAAGGGAACCTGACCAGTAGATGAAGCAACAAATCCGGCAGGATGCATAGAAAAGTTATTATCAAACCCTCGATTTGATGATTGCCCTGTATTCGGATTAAACGTAAATCTTTGAGCGATCCTTGCTGAAGCACTCGGGTTATTAGAAAATCCTCGGTTATCACCCATAAATCCACCTCCAAAAGTAGCATCAGGATGGAATGATCTTATATGGAACGTATAAGGAAAAGCACCATCGGGGTCGATGAAAAGCACAGGGTTTCCAAGTGCATAATTATATGGAGACCAGCTACTCAACTCATCTGACAACGGATCGGGACTCATCCATCTCATTAATGCAGGATCATAAAACCTTGCCCCAAAGTCATAAAGCTGCGTTTCCGGCAGTAATTCCTTTCCGTTGAACTTGTAGTATTGGGCTGTACTCGCTGTCCTGGTATAGCTATTAAAGGTTAAACCGCCG
>JBCCXA010000099.1 GCA_039192515.1 Verrucomicrobiota bacterium
AAGCCAATCTGATAGGAACCACCAGCCTATGGGTGCTGCAAGCAGAAACGAAAACCCCACAATGGCCATGAAGTCTTTCGAAAATAGCGTTACAATACTTGCTATGGAGGCGCCCAGAACTTTTCTAATTCCGATTTCCTTAAATCGCTGTTCGGCAGAAAACATAGCTAATCCCAGCAACCCTAAACAGGAAATCATAATGGCAACTATGGCAAAAGCATTCGAAAGCTTAGACATTACCTCTTCATTTTTATACAATGCCTGGTATTCCTGATCGATGAACTGATAGTTGAAAGGATAACTTGGATTGATGGCAGCATACACTTTTTCCAGGTTTTCTATGGCTTCTCTGGTTCTTCCTTTTTCGGTTCTAACCAGGATGACACCAAATTCTTCATAGTCCTTAACGTCCACCATGATCGGTTTTATGGGCTCATGCAACGAGTGCGTGTGGTAATCCTTAAGAATACCAATGATCTTTCCCTTTTTGCTCCATGCAGATACCCATTTACCAAGAGGTTCTTCCATTTGCATTTGCCGCACTGCCTCTTCATTAACTAAAAAGGCATCAGATGAATCTGTAGCTATATCCCTGGAAAACCCTCTTCCTTCTACCACCTCGAGATCCATGATCTTCAAAAAGTCGAAACCAACAGAAGTGGGCCTAAAATTGATGTATGTGCCGTCCGGCCTCCCTTCCCAATCGAAGGGCTCAGCCATAGCAAAGCCCATATTATGCGGTGCTTCACTACTTCGGTCCACCATGGCTATTCCCGGTAATGGGCTGGCAAGATCTTTAAATCGTTGATAACTATCTTGCTTGGATAATTCTCCTTCCACCCGAATGTAAAGTAAATTATCCTTATCATATCCGAGATTGGTGTTTTGTATATGGTCAGTTTGTAGTGATACCACTGCGGTGGCAATAAGCAGTAGAATAGATAAACCGAATTGGAATGTGGTTAGGCCCTTGCGAAACCAGGTTTCAAATCGAGAGAAACGCAGGGCTCCCTTAAGGACTTTCACAGGTTTTAGCGATGAAAGGAACAATGCTGGATAACTTCCGGCAGTAAATCCTGTAATGACAATTAAGGCGAGAACCGCGAGCCAGTGCTTCCATTCAAAAAGTGGAAGGCGTATTTGTTTACCGGTTAGCTCATTAAAGGCCGGTAGGAGTACCCATACTAATGCCAGTGAAAGAAGCATCGCAAAAAACGACATCAGAAATGATTCACTTAGAAATTGTCCAACAAGTGAGGTTCTTGTAGAACCGATTACTTTTCTTACCCCAACCTCTTTGGCTCTTCTAATAGCCCGCGCAGTAGAAAGGTTAGTGAAATTGATACAGGCTATGATCAAAATGAAAATAGCCACCCCACTGAATATTTTTACATATAGGATTCGGCCTTCATTAGGTTGGCCATTTACAAAATTTCCTACCAGATATTGATCTTCATAAGGTTGGAGGCCAATAGTAACCTCAATGCTCTCTTCCTGGTCTACAAAGGGTTTCAACACACGGGTCATATCGGCCTCAACCTGGGCAATATCAGCATTTTCGGCAAGCTTAACCATAGTACGGACATTGTCGGATGCCCAATCCAATCGGGTAAGCTGTGACTCCCAATTAATTAAAAACTCAAATTGCAAAGAACTCTTTGGCGTAATATCTTCAAAGATTGCTGTTATTTCCAGGTCAAACCTGTTTTCGTATCGAATGGTCTCTCCAACAGCCTCTTCCGGGCTATTAAAGAAAAGTGAGGCCATTCTTCTTGATATAGCAATACTACTGTATTCGGTCAACGCGGTGGATGGGTCGCCGACTAATAAGGGATAGTTAAATACCTTAAAAAAGTCTTCGCTGGCCCGAGATCCATTTAGCTTAAATTTTTTATCACCTATTTGAAACGTCTCTGCATGCCCCCATGGCAGTTCATATCCTGTGGCATAAAAGACAATAGATTCTATACTTGGGACGGTTTTTTCTACCTCAGCGATGGGTATGTAGTTCCTTTCTTCTTCATAGCCTACGCTGGTATTATAAGTTCCATGAGTCTCTCCATTTGCGGTGACGATCTGATAGGCGGAGTATATATTTTCATTATGGAAGCTATCAACACTCATTTCGTCATTCACCCAAAGGAATATGAGTACAAAGC
>JBCCXA010000100.1 GCA_039192515.1 Verrucomicrobiota bacterium
TATGTAGATAAGATAAGTATGACCGAAATTGCCGAGTTGATGGGACTCAATAACGCCGACGTCGCGAAAACCACGAAGTCCAGGTGCTTCAAAAAGTTCACCTCCTTTGCGCATGAAACCCTGAAAGAATCTGTATAGTGGCGCTGGAAGCATATGATATTGACCTCATTGAAAAAGCGATTGACCAGGAGTTATCGGAATTTGAACAGTTAGAATTTAAAAAAAGGCTACAAGAGTCAGGTGAGTTTAAAGCATACTATGATCAACATCAGAGCTTGTTGGGTCATTTAAGGGCTTACAAAAAGAATGAAGTCAAAAATGAGTTGAAGTCACTTTATGCTGATTTCAAAAATGAAAAGACCCATCCGACAAGCTCGGGATTTCCTTCATTGCTGAGATACGGCATAGCAGCTGCTTTTACCATAGCGACTACCGTTTTCATTTGGGTAATTACCAATAAGCCCAGAAATGTGCAAGAACTATATGCTCAATACTATACGCCTTATGAAGGCGGTCCATTACTAAGAGGTGAAGAACAAGACTCTATGCAAATGGCCTTATCTGCTTATTATCAAGAAGATTATCCTAAAGCACTTTCGCTTTTTTTGAACCTGGAAAGCCCAAAAAGGCTTTTGCTTATTGGCAATTGTCATATAAACCTGGATCAGTATGAAGAAGCTGAACAGGCGCTCAGAAAGGAATATTCGACGCCCAATACCCTTTACAAGGAAGAGGCAAAGTGGTATTTAGCTATGCTATACTTAAAGCAAGGTCAAAAAGAGCAGGCAGTTAAGATGTTAGAAGGGCTATCAGAGGATTATTACTACGATCGGGCGCAAGACATTCTCGAAGAACTTGACTAAATATATTTTTCTACATCGCTAAAACTAATCGCCTGCCCTTCGCTAATAATTTTAAGCCAGGAGGCCACATAATCAAGTAGATCACTTTCGCCTCTGGAACGAATGTACTCCGTCATAAGCTTAACGTGCATGATAATCCACATGCTCGACATCATCCGCCTGGATATCTCGTAGCGGTTTTCTCCTTCCATGTTAATATTGAGACAGAATCCTATACGTGCAAGCTCTTTATACACTTCCTGAAGCGTGGCACACTCTATTTCATTTGAACTGTAGGTGATACTCTTCATGAATTTAATGAAAGCCTCAGCGGTCAACTTCTCACCTTGCCCAGACAAAAAGGACTCGATCTTATCACAGGCCTCGCCGCATTCTATTCTCTCATCATCCGTTTTCAACACAACTGGATATTCCATATGCCATTAATTCTGAGACAATAATAATTTTTATTAGTCAAATTTAATAGTGATGCTATCGCTTTGAACCGATAGCATCACCCTGAACCTTTGTAAGTTTGCCAAATGACAGAAATAATAGCCAAAAGAGACATCCGTCAACTGAGCCTAGAGCAACTTACAGAATACTTCCTTGCTATTGGCGATAAGGGCTTTAGAGCCAAACAGGTGTACGAGTGGCTGTGGAAAAAGTCGGCCAAGGATTTCGACCAAATGACCAACATCTCTCTGGAAACACGTGAGAAATTGAAGGCTGAATTTGTGATTAATCATATCGCCGTTGATGAAATGCAACGGAGTGAGGATGGTACCATTAAAAATGCTGTGAAGCTCTTTGACGGGGCTACTGTAGAGTCTGTGCTTATACCTACGGATAAGCGAATCACCGCCTGCATATCTTCTCAGGTAGGTTGTAGCCTGGATTGCCATTTTTGCGCCACAGCAAGGCTCAAGAGAATGCGTAACCTAAATCCCGATGAAATATACGATCAGGTTGTGGCCATTAAAGAGCAGAGTGAAAGCTTCTTCAACCGGCCGCTAACAAATATTGTGTTCATGGGTATGGGCGAACCCCTGCTAAATTACCATAATGTAATAGACTCCATCGATAAAATTACCAATCCAAAGGGACTGGGTATATCACCAAAACGCATCACCTTATCCACTGTGGGCATCCCTAAATTGATAAAGAAAATGGCCGATGACAGCGTCAAGTTTAACTTGGCTATCTCGCTTCATAGCGCTGTCAACGATACCCGCTCTAAAGTAATGCCTATTAATCTAAAAAGCCCGTTAGA
>JBCCXA010000101.1 GCA_039192515.1 Verrucomicrobiota bacterium
CCCAAGCGTTCCAGGGAGTCTTGGATCATATTGCTAAGACTGCGGTGGGTGACCATGACTCCTTTTGGTTGGCCGGAGGTACCGGAGGTGTAAATGATATAGGCTAAATCTTCCGGATGTAGGGTGTTATCTAGGATTCCTGCTTGGCTCTCGATCTCGCCTCTTACTTGATCAAGGTAGATGTTTTGAACGCCAGAAAGATCGAGATTCAGTTCGCTCTGGGTCAGAAGGTGTTTCATGCCACTGTCTTGCACGATGAAGGCTTTTCGCGGCGCGGGATAGGTGGGGTCGATGGGGACGTAGGTGCCTCCGGATTTTAATACACCCAAAATGGCTACGATGGCTTCTACTCCGCGCTCCAGACATACGCCCACGGGGCTCTCATTGGAAACACCTTGCGCTCTCAGGTACAGTGCCAGCTTATCGCTGTGCTGATCCAACGTCTGATAACTCAAGGATGACGCACCATCCAAAAGCGCAATGCCTGATGAATCAGCCACAATAGAGCGGAAAAGAGATGTTACAGGTTGTTCGATAGGGTTAGCGGGTTTGAAAATTGCTCTTCTGTTTCAGTGATATTCAAAATATATGCCGCTATAAACTCCTTAATGCCTCTTACAATAACTTGATCAAATTCCTTTCTTGAAAATTTGTGATTTGAGATATCCCGAGATATCTGTTTTAGTATTTTCTTAGCTGTGTTCGGTTGCTTAAAATAATCGATTATTTTAATCTCTTGTCCGCACCAAATCTCCCTGACCTGATGGTCTGGCCTAACGACTAAAGCTACCCAAAAACCTCCTTCAACCATCGGTAGATTGACGTTACCACTCCAGTTGAATTTCGTTTTGAGAACCTTTATTTCATCATTCATTAGTAAGGTTTGATCTAAAAACTTTTCATCCGGAACGTTGAATAGGTTTTGACGATTTTGATAGTCTTCCTTTTCATTCGATTGATCATCTGGCCTCCCCATAGAATACGCTCTTTTTAGGTTGTCTATGGATACCTCTAATCTTAATGCATCGTTTAGTTTTATACTGTATTCCTTACCCAATGATTTAGATACGGACTGGGACCACCGCAGAAATTCTTTCCTTAAATCTTCTGCCGGCGTATTTAAAAACTCATTAAAACTATCGATATCTAAACTTTGGATTAATTGTATGGTACGCTGGTATCGCTTTCGCAACCATGCCAGATTATTGCTGAAAGTAGCTGTACTCTGAGACGTTGCAAAAACGGTTTTACTATATTCTTCTGTAAGATTTCTAACGGTTTCATACCACTCAGGATATTCCATTTTTAGTCTTATTTCGATCTGATCACAAATTTTATGATCCTTTTTTGCAAGGTTAGTAGGGTGTACATAGGCCGTCTTCGCAGGCACACCAATAAGACTGGCAATGTTACCTTCATTATGTGGAATGTAGTCTAACGCGAAGGTTGGCTCTATTCCAGAATCAATCGCCATGCAGTAACTCAGATATTGTTCATAAATACAATTAAAATAACCAACATTAATTCGCGACAAAGCAGAAGTATTTTCATGAATAAATTTAAATGCTTCTTTAGCAAAGGCCTGGATAAACTCAAGATTTGAACCTCCAAATATCCCGGCATTACAAGCAAGAATTTTGTCTGATTTATCACGTTGTTGCTTTATGTATTTTGGAGTATAGGAAAAGTGCTCCTCCACTTGATTCAGAATTGGATGGTAGAAACTTAAATTATCATCCAGGCTTTGAGTGACAAACGGGGCATCTACAATTGGAAAGTCGAACCTACTCCACAAAAAAATATCGCCATCAACATGCAGAAAGGGTTCGTTTTGTAAGCCATAGGTATACAACTTACCAACAGCCCACAGGTCTTCATGATAGTGGTCTACTTCATTTAAGGCGATCGTGACCTTTGTATACGGCAGATTTAGCTTGTCAATCAGGAGTTCTGCTCCGGACTCATCAGTAAACAGCTCCACTTGGTCATATAAGCTTTTCAATTTTAGACAACTGAGGGTCCAACTCATCCAAAAGTAATCTAAGCGTAGCCATCCCCCTAAGCTACGATCATAC
>JBCCXA010000102.1 GCA_039192515.1 Verrucomicrobiota bacterium
AGTACTTAATCAAATTGTTGGCCCCCCTCTTTTTAAATGGTCATTAAACATGGTAGGCGAGAGCAGAGAGCGACATGAGACTCCGGAATTTGACGGTATACGCGATGCCATCATTTTTGGATTGGAGAGCCAGTCCGTCGCTCTGGCCAAGCAACTGGGTGATCATGGATGGCAGGTAAAAATTGCTACAAGACAGAAAAATTTAAATCCGGATGAATATCCAAACTGTGATATACACAATATAGAATCACTTTCCTTGGAGGCATTAAAAAACCTGGAGGCGTCAAAGTCAGAGGCTATTGTTTTGATGCTCACAGATGAGGAAAATTTGGAACTGTGTGAATTAATCTATCAGCATGTGGGTACCAAGGATGTAGTAGTTCGTCTTAACCACCACTATAATTTTAATAACTTTCATAAACTTGGTGCATTGGTGGTTGATCCGTCTACTGCCATTGTTAGCTTGATGGACCACTTTGTGCGCTCACCTCAGGCTACTTCATTACTGCTTGGCATGCAAAAAGGCCAGGATACCATAGACCTTGAAGTACTTAATCCTAACCTGCATGGGCTTTCGCTTCGAGACATTCGTTTCCCTGCCGATATCATTATTCTTTCCATCCGTAGAAAAGGGCAGATGATTATTTCACACGGTTACACCCGTTTGCGAAGAGGCGATTGGGTGACCATGGTTGGCTCTGAAGAAAGCCTGGAGAAGATGACGCTCCTTTTTGATAAAAACCCTAGTTAATGTTGGATAAGGGACGGCTTTTTCTAAACAATCAGACTTATGAATCTACCAGCGAGTCAGATCGTCAAAGGGTGATTCTAACAGGTCTGGGAGCTGTAATCGTCATAGTTGTTTGTCTATTTTTCGTAGTCATCGAGCTTTTCATAGGTGAGCTTGCTTTTATTCCATTTTACGGAATTATGCTACTATGTTCATTATTGAGCTTAATGCTATTGCGCATAGGCAGCCTCGATGTGGCCAAAATTGTTTTTATAGTTCCGGTCTTATTGGTTATAGCGGTTCTGGCATCTATTGAGAAGCAGGCTACCGGTGTTTATCTCTATTTTTTGGCAGCTTGTGTCTATGTAATAACGATTTTCGGTTACGAGAAAATTATTTACTCCGTATTGTTTTTCTTGTCAACTGTGGTGCTCGCCTTCGTGTCCTATTTTTATGATATTGATATTATCGAATCAGAAGAGCTTACTCAAGCCTATATCGATACGAGCTATATTACCAACTTCATCGTTTCGCTTTTCTCGTCCTTACTTTCGATTTACTTTTTGATGCGACTGAATATTAAGTCGAACGAACACTTAATAAAAACTTCAAAGGAACTCCGAGAAAGCGAGAATAAGTTCCAACTGGCTATTCAAGGTTCCAGTGCAGGCATTTGGGAATGGAACGGTGCAGATGATTTGATTCACATTTCACCTAAGTTAGCTGAGCTATTAGGTTACAAGAAGGGAGATCTGAAGCAACTTACTATGCACGGCATGCTTTCGTTTATACACCCTGACGACCTTGAAGGTGCAAAGGAAAAGTTACTTGAGCATTTTAAGATGAGAATTCCTTTTTCAGTAGAGTGCAGGGCGAGAACGAAAACAGGTGACTATATCTGGGTGCTGGATACGGGACAGGCAGAGTGGGATAGTGAAGGTCGCGCTATCAAGATGGTGGGTACTCTCTTAGATATAGACGAAAGAAAAAGAGCTGAAACACAGATTCAAAAACAGAATGAATTGTTGGCAAAAGCCAATGAGGAACTGGATAGGTTTGTTTATAGTACTTCTCATGACCTGAAAGCTCCTTTGAGCTCTGTACAAGGTTTAATTGCCATTGCTGAATTAACGGACAATAAAGAAGAACTAAAGGAGTGCTTAAACCTAATGAAGGGGCGTATCTCTAATCTGAATGCTTTCATTGCAGATATTACCAATTACTCCAGGAACAGTAGGTTAGGACTATCTATTGAAGAGGTGGATTTAAA
>JBCCXA010000103.1 GCA_039192515.1 Verrucomicrobiota bacterium
AAAGCCCCTATGTTTGTAAAGGCAAAGCCTGAGATACCTTAAAGATAAGAACTTTAAATACCTCATAAGCTTATGCACAGACAAGATAATACAGTAACATTTGAATGGGAGAAGATCTATGCGGGCATAGATGTTCACAAAAGCAATTGGAAGGTTAGCATCATCGGAGAGCATCTAACCCACAAGACGTTCAGTCAGGATCCAGAGCCCGATCAATTACATAAATATTTGACTACTCATTTTCCGGGAGCGGAGTATCATAGTGCCTATGAGGCAGGATTCAGTGGTTTTTGGGCTCATGACAGATTGCTTTCTCTTGGCATCCATTCGATAGTAGTTAATCCTAGCGATATCCCTACTACAGATAAAGAAAAGCGGCAAAAAGAGGATAAACGGGACAGTCGAAAGATTGCTCGTAGTTTACGGAATGGAGAATTAACTCCGATACGTATTCCTTCGAAGAAAAATAGAGAAGACCGCTCATTACTTCGAGTGAGGAAGGCTGTATTGAAAGATTTACAGAGGAATAAGAACCGAATAAAAGGATTGCTATTCTTTTATGGCATTGAATTTCCTGAACGCTTTAAAAATAATACTTCTCATTGGTCTAATGCCTTTATGGAATGGTTGGAGCGTTTATCATTCGTAGAAAATAGTGGCAAGGATAGTCTTCAGTTTTTGATCAACATAAGTAAGTATCAAAGGAGCCAGCTTTTAGAAATTACCAGAAAGATCAAGAACCTTTCACGGTCATCCTATTACGCCGAAGATGTAGCTTTACTTTGTTCAGTGCCAGGAGTTGGGTTATTAACTTCGATGACATGGCTAACAGAACTTGAATCTATGAGTAAATATGAGAAGCTGGACCATCTTTGCAGTTACATTGGCATGGTACCTTCAACTCATTCGTCCTCTGATAAAGAGCGTGTTGGAAATATTACCCCAAGAGGGAAAAAGCAATTGCGTAGCTTACTTGTAGAAAGTGCTTGGATCGCTGCGCGCAAAGATCCTGCATTGATGAAAAAGTATAACCAACTGTGTGTACGAATGAAGCCTAATGAAGCGATTATTCGAATTGCAAAATGCTTAATAAGCCGGATGCGATATGTATTGATAAATCGTGAAAAATATAAGATATTAACGAATAGTTAATGCTAAATTGAGTTGATTGACATGTAAACACATTTCATTGGTCAGACCGTTTTAATTCTACTGCAGCAGTAATGTCTGTTTTGATAAAGTCTACGGCTGGCCATTTTTAGAAAATTAAACAGGGAAATGCAGCACGAAAGTGTCTGTTAATAGAAGTATGTTTCAAATCAATCGTCACCTATAGGTTGATAGATTACCTGAGGGAAACTCTTTTTCTTTTTCTCTAAAAAAGAAATGGGCTCAAACAACCCATTCCATTTTTTAGTGTAAATCCTGCTTGTTCGCTGAGGTTTCCAATCACCAGCCACGCAGGCAAAGACAGGATCAATATGTCCAATTTTTAGCTAGTTCAGAAAAATCTCAACTAAAAACTTGATTTACAACATAGAAGTAGGATTAATGAAAGATTCGATGGCGCAGCATCGGCTTGTTAAGTATCACGACTGACTATTGTCTCTGCATTCATCCAGGAACCGGATGACACTGGCCGCTACCTTTTGCTCCATACCGGCTGTGGTGGACCCAATAAAAAAGCGGACCAACTCCAAAACCGTCAATTCTTTTACCTGTCTGCCTCTGACATGGAGGTATACCCGCAAGGTTTCACCAGGGTAACTAATACGTACCCCCACCTCGTCGGCAGCAACACCCCAGGTTCGGGAGACTTCACACGCAAAGCTTCGTATGCTTTTGTTTACCAGCTTCTCATAGCCGAACACGTCCACCACCACCGATTCCATGTAGGCTTTCAGCTTCTTTTTGATGCCCGTTCCCGGTTTCGCTCTGAAGCCAGATACTCATTTTTTTG
>JBCCXA010000104.1 GCA_039192515.1 Verrucomicrobiota bacterium
GATACGAGGTAGCGGTCCATAAGATTTACAACCGGGTAATTTTTGATGAGCTGGACAAAAGGCCTGATATCAAAAGCGAGTTCCATTTTGAAGATGAGGTAGATATAGAATGGGTGGGTCATCCGAACTGGTTCTTCAGGATCAGTAAGTACACAATGCCTCTGCTAAGGAGTAAGTACGTGCCGGAATGCTTCTACCTTGATCAGCTCAAGGAGTATCCGAAAGACTTGCAGAATTATGTGCTGAAACCGCTCTACTCCTTTGCCGGCGCCGGCGTGAAATTGAACATCACAGCTGAGGAACTAGATGCCATTGAAGAAAAGGAAAACTATATTTTACAGAAGAGGGTCAACTATATTCCCATTGTTGAAAGCCCAAATGAGCCGGTAAAATGTGAGATAAGGATGTTAATGCTCTGGAAGCGTGGAGAAACCAAAGCCACCATTGTTAACAACCTTGTTCGTCTTAGTAAAGGTGAAATGATAGGCGTAAAGTACAATAAGAATAAAGACTGGGTTGGGGCTAGTGTTGGATTTTTTGAGAGTTAAACTATGATTACTTCTGATCTTTGGATGATGGATTATGATTCCCTCTGGGTTTCATAACTCTTTTGAATTGTAAACTTCTATTACCAAAATTGATTAGAAGGCCTATTTTCTTTCTGTATGCTTCCAAATAGTTGATTGCCTGGGCTAAGTGTACGTCTTCTAGTTCCTTTACAGCCTTTAACTCAACCATTATTTTGCTCTCGACAAAGAAATCCACTCTTCTAGACCCAATTTTCTCTCCTTTATAAAAAATGTCCATTACATGTTCTCGGCTGAAGCTCAGACCTTGACTGGTCATTTCAATTTCTAGTGCACGTTGATAGATTTTTTCTTGAAAACCATTGCCCAAAAAACTATGTACTTCCATAGCACATCCGATAATCTTGCCTGTGAGCTCACTGTCTGGATACTCCCTATTAATCATTTAATCAGAATCGAAGTTTTCACCCAATCAAAAGGAATCATAGTTTATGAAGTGGGTTTATCCGGCGCCGGCAGACTGGCGTGAAATTCTTCGCCAATTCGTTTGGTATAGCCGTCGAGCAATGAGAGTATTTTATCTCTGCTTTCAGATTTTACAATTAACCCAATGTGCCACTCTTTATTCATGCGCCAAACCAATTCATGGTCATTAAAACCGGAAGTATCAGGATGCTGGTATCGGCTTAACGAAACTACGATACCCGCATTTTGATTTGAATCCGCTGGGGCGTTATACGGCAAGCCCTTGGCCTTTGCCGTTTCCAGGTTAGCCCATTCTGCCCAAAGATTAACACCTGAAGCAGCTTCTACCATTTCTGCCAGATTTGCACCTCCAACACGCGATGAAGTCTCCAGGAAGTAGTACTCGCCATCAGCATGTCCCTTAATAAATTCGGTATGTGAGGCGCTGTATTGCATGCCAAAAGAGCGCATCACTTTTGTGGTCAATTTTCTCAGTTCTTGATCATCTTGTGTCCCTTGTTCAATAGTGTGCGACCTGAATATGCCACCTCCGTGTGCTACTTCAAATGGTGTGTCTAAATACTGACTTACTCGAACAAACTGGATTTCACCGTCAAAAGAGAGCGAGTCTACATGAAACACATCACCCGGAGCAAAGCGCTCAACTAGGTATTCGTGCCTGGCATCACCCAAAGAATGAACTAAGTTCCACAGATCTTCCTTAGTATGAAGTTTTTTAATTCCGGTAGCTGAGGCTTCCGATCTTGGTTTTATCAACCATGGAGCCGGAATAGTGTCAGCGAAGCGATTGATCTCTTCATCATTGAATAAAGCAGTAAATTCAGGAACGGGAATGCCGGATTCTTTCGCCTTCATCCTCATTGCCAGTTTATCTCTAAAGTAGCGGGCTGTA
>JBCCXA010000105.1 GCA_039192515.1 Verrucomicrobiota bacterium
ACCCGGTAGATACCTCAACCAGTCGGTCAAATTGACGCTGTTCGTTTGCATCAAGGCCACCAGCATCCAACCACAGGTGCTTAGGTGGGTGCGGTGAGACCAATCGGCAGCTTGCTCCAGCCAGCCAGAAAGGGCATGGTGAAGTCGGGAGTCTGGGTGCATGGGTGCAATAGCGAATGAGTGGTATCTAAGCTTTGCATCTCCAGGCTCTCTCCATCATTTTTCAGAGCCCATGAGCACCCCATAGAAGCCCTTTCGGGCATTTCACTCTCAGCTTTTGTCCGTCAATCAGCTACTTTTGATACTTGTATCTCTCGTATACAACCAAAATTTGATGATTTAGCATTAAGCGAGAAACAAGAAGTTGTTCTGAATTTTTTGGTGTATCAGAATCTTGATGGTGGCTTTGGAGTCATTTTTTCCGAACTTATTCATCCTTGCCAAGCTGAAATTTCGAATTACTTAAGTAGTCTCTCAGATAATCAACTAAAGTCAATATTAGCAATGAATATTTGGGATTGGTGGAGAATAAAGCAGTATCGTTCCAATCTTGACAGGCTTCAGAGTTCTCCTAGAGGTTCCAATGGCACAGGTCTTTCTGATATAGGATGTAACGTAGAATAAAGTGAATGAACCATCGGTCTCGACACGAGATTTTCTCGCCCCCCTAATGCGATCCCGTGAGTCTTTCGCCCCTAGCGTCACCTTTTCGTTCTCAGTCATACGTTTTGCAGTGGTGCATAAAGATGGCATTTCGGAATGACTATGGCTATACTTTGGAAGCGGGTTTTGTGGGTTGAGGCGATCGCCTATGGCGTACACCACTGCCAACTTTGGGCTCCAGTCTAACCAAACAATGGAGCTGACGTTCGAGTCACCCTGGCAGTGTTGCTCTTTTTTATCCCGCTCACGCAGCCCATTGGTCTACGTTAGATCGCCAACCATTATGAAAAGAGAGCTGACGGTACAAGAAAAATGGTGGGTCGAAGAGGCATTGAATCAAGAGCCTGAGTTAAACGAGCTTGAAAAATCAGCATATAAACTGCAATTAAAAGACCTCAAGGTTATTGAAGAATGTGATTGTGGGGATCCTCTCTGTGGCTCCGTTAAATTTTCAAATTATGTTCAGGGACACTCCGTTGCCATTGCAGATGGCGTAATTCAAAAAGATTCATCAGAAGAATTTCTGGTTATATTATTTATAGATAAAAGAAGTGATAGGCTTTCAGAGCTTGAAATAGTTAAATAGCCAGTGTGCTACTAATATGCCTGGGAGATAGGTTATTCTTTCTCTAACAAAGCACTGCAAGGGACGCTCGATAAACACTACTGTTAAACACTCGAAATCTCTACTCGCGCCCCTGACTGCTAGCCGTTAGTCAGCTCAGTTCATGTGCAGAGACGTAGAGCCAAGGCCATACATGAGTATTTACGCTACTAATCCTTTGGCAGGATCGGTAAAAAAGCACTCTGAAATCGTGGATGAGGTATGTATTAAGTCTCTCGATGCCACGTTAATGGGCAATCAGCTATGATTTGAGGATGGAGTTTGAGTGGGATAAGTCAAAAGCAACGGCTAACTTGAAGAAGCATGGTGTCA
>JBCCXA010000106.1 GCA_039192515.1 Verrucomicrobiota bacterium
CCGATAATGAGAGTTTTAGAACCTCTTTTCTCGTGTGTTTTGATACCCACCCTCCTATTGCAAAGCAGTGGGTTCTTAAGGTTTTGAGGTGATACCGTTTCCCTTGATTCAACGCCAGATGCTGAAAAATTTGCATCAAGTTAAATGCTACCATGATCCAACGAAACGAGGCTTCTGTTGCCCAAAAGTCCTTTAACGGCATGTTGCAGAATGTGAATTTTTTGTTGAATGAAGTGAGAAGGTTCCAAAATATTGCTTTTTATCTGTTTATTGCAGGCTTATTTGGCTCTCATTCCATGCTTTCATGGTTTTTAGCCGATTTTAGGGCACTGCTCACGCTAGGCAAAGACCCTCATCGTGTGCCTGTAGCTTCACAAGTCGTTTGAGATTAAAGGCAATTGCTCTGCCAAACGCTTTAAATTGGTTCTTCTCAATACCTTTGTATTTCACTCTTCGATCTCTCCCTGAGAACACCCGCTCATAAGGACTTCTTATCCCGCTAAGCCAGCGGTCTTTGTGTCGGTCTTTGACCTTCATATGATTGAGCTTAACCGTAGCATCATGAAGCCCATACTTTTCCATCACCTCTCTAGCGGGCTTGATACAATATCCTTTATCTCCATATACTGCTCCTCGTTTCGGTCGAATATGCTTCAATCCTTTGGCATCTGTGACATTAGCTGCCGTAATCGCTATTTTATTAATCAGTCCACTTTGCATATCCATACTCACATGCTCTTTATAACCGTACCAAAATTTTGTCTTTCCCTTGCAACCAAAGCGTGCCTGCTTATCAGAAGCCACCTTAGCAACAGTCTGGTTGTTGAGCTTTTCATATCGTTGGCGTATTGCTTCATCGCGTTCTTCCCACAAGGCTGCTTTACTAACAAGGTGGCTCGCATCTACAAAGTTAAATACCTCATTCATATATCCTTTTGCCCTTAGCTGGTCTCGCATCTTGGCAAACATCTTACTCAACTCTTTAGTTCCTATTCTCTTGCGAGCACGCGTAAATACCGTGTGGTCTGGCGTAGTATCTTTGAGTGAAAATTCACAAAACAGCTTGGCCGCTGTATTCTCTTGAATCATTTTTTCAAGCTCTCGATCACTCAGGTCTTCTATAAATTGTAGCAATAAACAGCGAAATAGCGTTTCCATCCCATACCCCTTGGCTCCCCTCTGACTCTCAAGTCTTTTTAGCCGATACCCTATACTCTTCAAATCCAACAGTTTTAAAAACTTACGGTACACGTGCCCACACGGCACAAGTTCTTCTAAGCTTATCATTTCTACTTGGTAGCTCGTATTCATGGTATTCCATTCTTTCTGAGTCTCTCAACGCATTCAATATTTTACTCCCATTATTGTCTATTATGCAACATGCCCAAAGAAAATGCCACTAAACCACACTTCGCAGTTCTCGCAGTTGACCGAGGAGCAGTTCACCCGAATCGGCCAGGTCGTTGTTAGAGGAATGCACCAAGGTAATGTACCGTACCCCCTTATCATAATATTCCTCCACATTGGAAAGGTCATTGCCAATGGGGTAGCCGTTTTCGATACCTACGTAAATGGCACGCTTTCCTTCCTTTTCCA
>JBCCXA010000107.1 GCA_039192515.1 Verrucomicrobiota bacterium
AAATCCTATCCCTAGAGGGTGGAGTGGGCCGCATTTGCAAATAAGTTCTGATATTAGCTGATTAGAAATTTAGGGAAAATTGCGGCGTTGTTGCATGAAGTATAGCTAGATAAATGATCCCCCGATTTTAACATTAATTTAAACTGTTCGTGGCACGCTGACGGGCATACCTATCATAGTCATCAAATTAAGAGCTCTACACATGATGGAACTCTCGGTAGATTGCCTTGAAAACTCCCTCGATCTCAGCTTTGACCCAAATATTTGCTTCACCCTAAACATAGCTGTTTCAGCAAGAGATCGACGCGAGTACCCTGATTCACGTTTCCACTTCTTTTTCCCCTGTTTTTTAACGGCTCGAACTACCTCATCACGA
Organism: Verrucomicrobiota bacterium; assembly: GCA_039192515.1. Classification (NCBI taxonomy): domain Bacteria; kingdom Pseudomonadati; phylum Verrucomicrobiota; species Verrucomicrobiota bacterium. The sequence continues at coordinate 377 of JBCCXA010000107.1, forward strand.
GCAAGACAAGGCTGCTTGGAGTTGCCGTGCTGAGCAATCACAGCACCCTCTCTTGGCGGAATGAGTGGTATCGCACCTTTTTGCTCAATAAAATCGAAGGATTGATGAGAGTCATACGCGCCATCAGCAGCAACGCTTTCGAGATCATCGACGCCGGCTAGCAAATCTGGGAGAACCTCATTATCGTGGACGTCGTTAGTTGTCAGAGCGTGAGCAACAATTTCATGAGTATCGGGATTGACCGCCAAATGCAGTTTGCGCCAGGTCCGACGCTTGCCAACCCCATGGGTACGTACCTTCCATTCGCCTTCGCCGAAGACTTTCAGGCCGGTGCTGTCGATGACTATGTGAGCAGGTTTGCCTGAGCGGGGTAACTGGACGTCCAAATCCTTAGCACGGCGGCAAAGGGTCGTGTAGCAAGGGATATCCAGTTTAAGCCCCATCATCTTGAAGATACCAGTCAAGAACCCTCGGGTTTGTCGGAGAGGAAGATGGTAGATGGCACGAAGAGTGAGGGCACAGAGAATGGCGCTCTCATTGTAAAGGAACTGGGCACCGTGTTTGCCTACTTGCGGATCGGCATACCAGGACTCTAAGGTATTCTCCTCAACCCACACGGTGATGTCGCCGCGGTGGCAAAGGGCTTGATTATATTCCGGCCAATTTTGGACTTGGTATGCTACTTTCCCCACGAGCACCTCTCTGTAGAAGGTTCTCTAGAGTGTGCTCAACCTTTCTTTGTTCATCAATATCAAATAATTACCGCCATTTTGTATGCTTCTTTGTCTAGCCTAAGGGCTTCATGCAACAACGCCCCAAGAAAATGTTCAAACTTTCCGCGGGAATAAGCGCCTTGTGCTAAACCCGCATAAATCCCAAAATGTGATTGCGACATCATCCATGTTGTTGAAGGATTATCCTCAGTGTCATTGTCTTCAGCTGCAGAGTAACCGTAGTAAGAATTTCTAAAAGTAAGTGAACAGAAAAAAATTTCATTTAAGGCCACTAATAGTAATAGCAAGCGCTTACTTAAAATGATAGGACAACCCTGCAATTTAATATTCTCCCCGTTGAAGATTATCAAACAATTTATAATGAAATGGTTTTGTTAAAATACTACTATCAGAT